>CAZYSI010000008.1:0-28911 GCA_964650345.1 uncultured Candidatus Saccharibacteria bacterium
AAATCAAAAAGCGCCCCAACACGGGCCCCTAAATTATAAATGAACGAGCCGGTTGTGGCGCTAAGTCAGCACATTCGGCTGCTCAGCGCAGTAGCTGCAGGATCCCAACCTTTGAGATCCTAGACCTACCGCACTGGACAACACTTTGTTGTACCAACCTGTCTTTCAACCACGATGTTGAAAGAAATGCCTGTATTCTAATCGATACAAACTGCACTTCAAACTCCTCTTCTGGTCTCTCGACCTCAAACTTTTTGTTCTTTTATTTTGTTTTTGTTTTAGAAAAATTTTTGTCTCTTTTTTAGGAGAGAAGAACCTACATTTTATTTTTGTTTTTTAAACAGCTTGGATTAGAGCAAGCTATAACGAGAAGTAAGAAGGAAGCCTACGCTCAAACCATTTTCATGGCCCAATACCTTGGGTGAGTCTCTAGAACCTCAAGCGCAGATTTCCTTAGTTCAGTTTGTTTTTATTTTGTTTTCAAGGAGCTATTTAACTACAAAAGTAGTTTATCATATTTTTTTCATCTTGTCAACGGCGGTTGTCCACAAATAATTTATTTTCTTCCACTCCAAATATATTTACAGTAATTTTTCCGTTAATTTTAATCTTTTTTAAGGCAGCAATTATTTTCGCGTTGACTAAAACTACTGGCAAGTCGGCATGGCGTTCCTGCCAATATTTTAATAGAGCTTTGGTATACGGATGATCTTTTTCTATACCTGGAATGCCAGTAAAAATAATGGTTTTAGCCGGAATTAAATAGTTTTGCTTAGCCATAAAGTCTGCAGTAACTAGCAAAGTGCTTTTTGGGTTAATGCTAAAATTTCTGAACATTTTATTGCCGCCTCCGGAATAACCCTGTGCAAATAATGCAGTAACTGTTTTAAGATCTGAATAATGTTCATTATAGAACTCCTTGATATCAGATAAATGCGGCATGACTACAACAATAGGTAAAGCCGAACTCTTAATCAACTCTTTCAGTTCTGCGTTAGCCAAGATGTTTGTCTTAACAGCTAATACTAATGCTTTAGGATAGTACGTATCTATTGATTTATTAGTTATATCGGATTTATCAGTATCTAATCCTAAACGGTCGACAAGGTAAGAAAGTAAACCAGGGCTACTTATGGAGTCAGTAAAACGAACAGTTGCAAACTGCCCTAGCAGTTTATTAACCCCTTTCGAAATATCTATTGGCTGATCAGAAAACGAGAGATTTTTCTCGTCTACATTTATCCACTTCACACGACCAGGTTCAGGTTCAAAAAAGTTTTCTAAATAATTTACTGCTCGGGTAATTTCGTTAGATTTAACTTCTTGTAATACCTCGCTCAACTTTACTTTTAAATTATCTGCTGCTCGAACTAACCGAGATAAAATATGCTGATAATTATTTTCTAACTCCTCTACTGTTACATACTGACGAGCTGGCATTGCGCCGTGCAATAACATATAGGTTAAACCAAAAAATAAATCAGTGCTAGTGAGTGCACTAATAATTTTATCCTTAATTTTTAATTCCCCGGTTTCTGTTTCTGGATTATAAATTAAACGCAGTCCATAAATAGCATTGCTCCAACTTAAACCAGTTCCCAACCCTGCGCTCATAAATCTTTCAAAGCTTTGAATGTCAGAAATAACTAACTCTCTACCCCGCAAAGGTGATGACTTGATACTTTGGAAAGATTGTAGTGTTAAAAAATCTATCACTATTACTTTATCTTTTTTTACAACTGATTCACCACCAACAATAAACTGTCTAAACTGTCCGCCAAAAAAAGAAATATTTAAATCAAACACTGCTTCTGTTTGCCAGTTTGTGTGTAGCCATACAATAATCTTTAAACAGAACCGCAACTCTTCTACAGTCTGAGCACGCTTCTTAAATTGATTAAACGCTTTAAGTGAAAAAGTGTCTTCTGCTTGGAATACACCGTGCGCATAACCTTCCTGCCACAATCGCATTACTGTTCCAGAATTGGAAACCGCAAGTACACTTTCGTGTGATTGCTTTGCTAAACCAACTGCTATTCTTGCTTCATGGTCATCAGGATTATTATCGATAGTAATTAAGGTGTTTTTTAATTCTAAAGCAGTAGGTTTTTTAGGTGTTAATGTGTGTTGTAAGGAATCATTATTTTGCAGCTTCTTCTTTGCTATTTCTGTTTGCAATAGACTAACCCAGGAAAATTTTCCTTGCTTGAACACCAGGGCTAATTCCTCTTTTAACTCTTTGCTAAATTGCTGGTACAAACCAATTAAATTTTCCAAAACGCTAATTGTCGACACTGCGTCGCCTAAGGCCCGATGAGCTTTGTGGTGTTTAATTCCAAAATAATGGACGAGGTTTTCCAAATTGTAACTATGATGTGTAGGCAAAATAAATTGCACTAACTCTAACGTGTCCACAACTTTCCCAGAAAGTTTAATACCATAGCTTTCTAAAAATTTTACATCCATGATAGGATTATGCCCAACGATAGTAGCTTCAGCTAATTTACTTTGTAAAAATTCACGATGGTCGTTAAAATCTGGGGCTTCATCTAGTTCTTCTTGAGTAATCCCTGTTAATCCTAAAATCTTTGGGTGCACCTCTATAGTTGGCTTAAATACTTGAGACCACTGTTCAGTAATTTCTAAGCCTTTGCCAGACAACTTAAAAAAGGCAAACCCGATCTCAAGGATCTGGTCGCGGGAAGGGTCAAACCCAGTAAACTCCAGGTCAACACTGCAGTAAAGTTGCTCCGACTCTTTAACTAAAGCTTTCTTTGACATATATATAGTATAAATCAAAAAGCACCTGCGGTCAGGCGCTCTTCTAAAACAATTTATTTATTCCTCGTCTTCGCTGTCCTCTTCTTCATGGGTTTTATTTGGAATACCAGCGCCGGAATCTAACTTTTCACGCAAGGCTTTGTCTATTTGTTCAAAAATATCTTTATTTTCTTTCAAAAAAGTTTTTGCAGTTTCTCGACCAACGCCTAATTTAATATCCTTAAACGAATAAGAATTACCGCTCTTAGAAATTACATCAAGCAATAAACCTGTGTCGAGTACATCGCCAGCGCTGGAAATTCCTTCGTTGTACATAATATCAAATTCAGCGACTTTGAACGGCGGCGCTACTTTATTTTTTACGACCTTAGCTTTGGTGCGATTACCGATTATTTTGTCGCCATTCTTTATTTGCGCGGTACGGCGAATTTCCACACGCACCGAAGCATAAAACTTCAGCGCATTACCACCCGTAGTCGTTTCCGGATTACCAAACATCACCCCAATCTTCATACGAATCTGGTTAATGAAAATTACTGTGGTATTAGACTTAGAAATAATTGCTGTTAGCTTTCGAAGTGCCTGCGACATAAGCCGCGCCTGTAAACCCATATGAGATGCACCCATTTCACCTTCAATTTCTGCGCGCGGCGTTAGCGCCGCAACTGAGTCAACAACAATTAAATCGAGAGCATTACTTCTCACCAGAGTTTCAGTAATATCCAAAGCTTGTTCACCACTATCTGGTTGCGAAATTAGTAAGTCTTCTAAATTCACGCCAATACGCTTGGCATAATCTGGATCCAAGGCATGCTCAGCATCTATAAATGCAGCTAAGCCACCGCGCTTTTGGACTTCGGCAATCATGTGTAAAGTCAAAGTGGTCTTACCAGAACTTTCTGGACCATATACTTCAACAATACGACCTTTAGGGATTCCCCCGACACCCAAAGCCATGTCCAAGCTTATGCTTCCTGTAGGAATGGCTTCAACATTGAGTTTCTGAGTATCAGAAATTTTCATAATACTGCCATCACCGAATTTATCGCGAATCTGGTCCATAGCATTTTCAACTGCACCCCATTTACCGGAGTTTGAGGTTGCTTTTGCAGATATAGTTTTTGGGATCTTTGTCTTTTTTGGCATATGTGTTCTTTCTTTAATAATTATGCTATCTGCAGTCTACAACAGACCAGATAAAGTCCATGTAAAGTTTTGATAAAGTTATTCCGAAGTTTTAACAATTAAATCAGCCGCTTCCCTAGAAAATGGGATAGTAATTTTCTCGCCATTTTTTCCCAATACACCAACGGATTTACCATTCAAAGTCGCCTCGGTATTACCGGCATCATAAGTAGTAAGACTAACACTATCTTTAGCTACGACTTGCTTGATCGCTCCTGCTGGGACAATTTCTTGAGGTATTTCAATACCATCTTGAATCAACTGAATCTTGGTAGATTTCTTAAACTTAAGTTCTAATATTAATTCTGATGGCTCAGTCGTGTTTGCACCAGCTATTTGGGTTTCCTCTACTCGAAGTGCTAATACTTGTTCATTCTTCTTGCCAAATTTGTTAGCGGCATCAATCCGTAATTCTTTTTGCCCTGGAGCTACACCAATAGTGGTATGGAAATCACCATTAGGATCGACAAATACATTTTGCCCATTAATGCTCACGATAATTCCTGGTTCGGTTTTACCAACAACGTTAACCGATGTACCAGAGATCACTGCGTCATTGTGCGGCTCGCTAATTGCCAAGGCTGGAGTTTTATTAATCGCGAACACCTGGAACACTATATATAGAAAAGCGATTATACCAACAAGACCGCTACCAGCTACGGTTAAAAATTTTGGAGTAATAGTAATTTTTTGTAGTTTAGATTTCCAGCTTTTTTCTTCTGCTAACTTTTTGGAGGCAGCATGTTCAACAATTCCAAGTTCCTTGCGATATTGCTCGAGCAAACTATCTGCAGAAATTTTATAAACCTCGGCTAATTTCCTTAAGAAGCCCAAAACGTATACCCCGGGCGGTAATAAATGATACTTACCTGTCTCTATATAATGGATGAATTTTTCATAAACCCCAGTCGCTTGGGATACCTGCTCTAAAGTTAGCCCCAATTCAGCCCGAACCGCACTGAGGTATTCCCCCAGGGTCTCCATTGATAGTTTTTTTGTTTCAAATTCAATCGGCATACTATGTATTTTAGCATAATTTGAGGTGCCTAAAAAGGCTGAGAAATGAAAAGCCGCCCTGCTAGACGGCTTTCGGCACTTTAATATTTTACCAGGCTTTGCGGGCTAAACTTCTTCTTCAGATCCGTATTCAGCTTTTTCGGCGTTAGATATACCGTAAACTTCACGAGGTTTAGCACCATCGCCTGGACCAATAATTCCTTTGTCTTCCAGAATATCTAACAGACGAGCAGCGCGAGCATACCCAATGCGCAACCGACGTTGCAAGAGTGAGGCACTTGCTTTACCAGCGCGCATCACTTCTTCCTTAGCTGCATCAAACAAATCATCTTCATCACTACCATCATCTCCGCCGCCCATACCTGGAATACCCAAACCACGTTTTGGCTTCTCAACAATTTCTTCATTGTAAATAACTGCGCCAGCTTGATTCTTAAAGAAGTCAACAACTTTACGCACTTCAGCTTCACCAACGAACGCTCCCTGCACACGCCTAGGTTTATTAAACTCCGCGGACACAAATAGCATGTCACCATTGCCGAGTAACTTTTCCGCGCCACTGGAATCTAAAATCGTACGTGAGTCGACTTGCGAAGCAACGGCAAATGCAGCGCGCGAGGTAATGTTAGCTTTAATCAATCCAGTAATAACTTCAACGCTTGGCCTTTGAGTTGCAAGAATTAAGTGGATACCAACTGCACGCGCCATTTGCGCCAAGCGCACAATTGCTGCTTCGACATCAGCTTGCGCCACGGCCATAAGGTCGGCTAATTCATCAACTATAATTACAATGTAAGGTAAATGAAGTTCCGTGCCTGCATTGTAGTCAGCTATGTTACGATTGCCTGCTTCAGCTAGTAGTTTGTAACGTCGTTCCATTTCTGCCACAGCCCACTTTAAGGCATTAACGGCTTTATCTGATTCTGTAATAGCTGGGGTTAAAAGATGCGGAATACCATTGTACATATTTAACTCCACGCGCTTCGGATCTACCACGATAAATTTAATATCCTGAGGAGTATTACGATATAAAAGGGAAATAAACAAGCTATTAATAGCCACGGACTTACCAGTTCCAGTTGCACCAGCAATTAACATATGCGGCATCTTGGCCAAATCAGCAATCATCGGCCGACCTGCAACGTCACGACCCAAGGCTAAAGCCAACTTTCCTTTACTATTAACAAAGTCAGAGGTTTGCATAACTTCACGCAAACGGACAATGGCGGTAGATTTATTAGGAACTTCAATACCCACTAAGGCTTTACCTGGAATCGGCAACTCCATACGAATTGCATGTGCAGCCAAGGCTAAAGCCAAATCATTTTGTAAAGCAGCAATTTGCGACAACTTTACCCCAGTAGCTGGTCGCAATGTGTATTGAGTAACAGTTGGACCTACATTCACTTCTCCCATTTCCACTTCAATACCAAAGTCAGATAAAGTTTTCTGAATTATCACAACGTTATTTTCGATGTTACCAGAATCTACTTCGGTTTTGTTGTCATCCAATAAATCAAATGGTGGTAACTTCCAATCGCGACGATCTTCCAAAGTAATAGATTCCATTTTGGAAATCGCTTCATCAGCCTTACTTGGAGCAGAGGGTGTTAAGTTAATTGATGGTTGTAATTTCGGCTGCGGCTCGGGTTCATCTTCTTCCTCTTCTTCCGAAGATTCATCTGCATCAGCAGCTGTATCTTCCAAAGAATTAATTTTAACTTTATCCGTCCCAGACACTTCTTCTTCAGTCTTTTTCTTAAACCATAGTAACGGTGATAAATTTAGAGTAATCACCAATCCAATAATTAAAATTCCGATTAATAATAAATCTCCTGCCCAAAAACCAAACGCACTGATAATCGGGCCACCGAATAAAGCGCCTAGCCAACCACCTGCTTTGCCTGCATTTGCCAAGGTTACTGCTCCCAATTCTGGAGTTATATATATAGAGTGAATTAATCCTGCAACTGAGCCTGCAGTTATGAACATGCCGAAGTAAGTGCGGAAGTATGGGTGCGGATTATCTTCCCCGGATTTACTCTTAAAAAGTAAGTAAGCAATTAGTAAAAACAGTACTGGCAATAAATAAGCCAGCACACCGCAGAACATTTGAAAAATTTTAAAGATAAATTGACCCAAACCGCCAGCACTGCCCATAATCGACAAAGCGGTTATGCCCGCTAAAATAAGAAAAACCACCACAGCAATGCCGCGTTTGGTTTCGGAGGCTAAGTCTAATTGTGGTTTCGGGATAGATTTAAGAATGGATTCTGACTCTTCTTTTTTCTTTTTATGGCGTCCCATGTTTTCTTTAATAAATACTGAATTCAGTATAAATTATACCATTTTTGGGGCAGTTGTCATACAAAATCAAAGGGAGTTCAATTGAACTCCCGCAAAGCCTTCCGAAGTAACGATCTATTGTCCTCCACGTATCCAATACCAGGAACAAACATCCTTACCCTCTCTCTCTGAGAGAGCTTTAGTGAGCTGATCGTGCCAAATGGATGCATAACGAGTGACCGCCGGGAAGTGATTGATACCAAAGGATGACTACAAGCCATAACGACCAAAGTATTAGCTTTGCCATCATGCTCATTGATCCAATCTTGCACCCAGCGAACCCGATTGCCATCATGGAAAATATATTCACCGTTTAAGATTTTGCCGTGTGCCCGGAGCAGCACAAACTTTTCGTTTATCAGCCGAAACGAATTTTTGTGCACGAGTTGGCGGTAGGCTGGTCTTCTTAAGAACTGGTTTAAGATCTTCCTTCCTTCCACCTCTATCGTATGCAGCTCTGAGTCCTCTGGCTCTGTGTAGTAAATATCAAAGTTCGGAAACGTAAAAAATTCCATATAACCTCCAACTGTTCTTGTCTCTTTGCAATTATATCAAATAGAAAAAAGACCCCGCAATAGGGGTCTAATTTTTACAATCCTTTAACTTTCACTTTTTTGGTTTTCGCTTTTGCTGCTTTCGGAATAATTATAGTTAGAATTCCGTCTTTCAAGTCTGCTTCAATTTGTTCACTGTCTATATCTACAGGAACAATTACGCTCCGAGAAAAACTGCCCCAATAACATTCCTGGTAAAAATAATCATCTTGAGTAATTTTTTCTTCTCGACTACGACTACCCTTAATGGTTACCATGTCGTTGGCAACTGTAATGTCAATATCATCTGGACGTACCCCCGCGATTGTAGATTTAATAATCACATTATCTTTTGTCTGATACATGTCGATGTTCAATGCCCCTTCGTAGTCATTCATCCACTCTTCGTCTTTTTGACTAACTGCACTACTTCCTACTGCTACTGCTTCTGGTTCATTGTCTTCGTACTCTACTGCTGCTGGAGCAGGAGCAGGTGCTGGTTCAGAAGATTCTTCATCCTCGTAGTCTTCGCTTTCTTCATACCCTTCTTCGTCATCGGACTCCATCTCGTCTTCATCTTCTTCGTCCAATTCTTCTTCATCTACTACATCTTCAGTCTCTTCTGCGTCTTCATCGACGAAATTTTCCTCTTCTTCGACTGCTACATCAGTAACATCTCCTCCCATGATTTTCCCAAAAAATGATTTTTCTTTACGTGGCATAATTAATTTCAGTTAACTGGTCTTTGTCTCATACTAACGGAAGCTGCCTTGGTCGTCAAACAGTATGAAACAAATTTTCTATACTTTTTATTAATTGAGTTCCTTCGTTATTTTTCTGCGTAATTACTACGGAATTTGGGTTTTCTACTCGTTCAGTACGAGCCAAAATAACCGCTGTAATCTCGACTAAGGTTTTGGCTGTCCTAGGCTCAGGGATTGGAAACACTAGCCGACGCTTAACTAGATACTCGTAATTTAGTTCTTCCTGCCCCGGTAAAAAGTGCGTGGTAATCATTTTTACATCGTCACGGAGTGCCTCTGCAACTGTCAGACCACCAGGCTTAGTTAAGAATACATCTGCAACAGCTAACAGTTCACTAAAGGGTTCATAAAATCCTAGCACTAAAATATCCAGCCCTCTCTTTTTACTCTCAGCTTCAATTGATTGTTTCATCGTCTCATTTTTTCCAGTAACAACTACCAAGCGCACATTAGGTTCTTTGCGCTTTAATTCTTCTGCGTATTCATACAACAAACTTTCCGGGAAACCAATTCCTAAAGATCCACTAGCCATTAATACGACTTTCTTATCTGTTAGACCAAGTTGTTGTTTCACTGCTGCTCCGTCTGTAGGAATTTGCGGCTTTAATGTTATACCGCAAATAGCTATTTGTTCGGCAGTCACTCCCAATTTCATTAACTCCGACTTTTGTTCCTCTATGTTAACCAAATACAAATCTGCTTCTTTGTACCACCAGTATGGATGGAAATGATAGTCGCTAAATGCAATAACAAATTTTCCTTTGTAGAATCCTGTTTGCTTTAAATAGGCAACCGGTGCGGAGCCACTAGTTTGGGTGGAGATTATCATGTCTGGTTTAAATTCAGAAATAACCTGTTTCACATTTTCACAGTTTCGCCCGGCCAAAGGAACACGTAGTGGCATAGTTAATTTTGAAAAGGATTTGCTCAGGTAGAGCCAGCGCCAAATAAATGGAAACCGACGATTAACCAAAGAGTGGAGCCATTCACCAACCTTAACCATAGGCCCGCTTTGGACCTGAAGCACATCGGCCAACTTTACCTCGAAACCAGCTCGCTCTAAATGATTGCCAATATTCAAAGCAATATATTTATGGCCCAAACCAACTGAAGTGTATAGAATTAGGATTTTTTTGTTCATATGCATTTTAATTACTACATGTATAGTACTATAATAAAGTATTCACTCCTAATAACCATTTTTACATATATGAAACTCCTTGAAGTCCTGTCTAACTGGAATGTTCCCAGTCTAGTTAATCTGGATCCGAATAACATTAAGCCACCAGGCACTGGTAATCTACATAAAACTTACTTAATTAGAACCGGCGAAGGCGGTAATGAGCTATATATTTTGCAATGCGTTCATCCAGCTGTGTCTATGGATGGCGCCCTTAACAATTATTTTCACGTGACACAGTTTTTGCGTGAGCAAGGGTTAGCTTGTCAGGAACTACTGTTAACCAAAGAAGGTAACCTTTATATAGAGGCGGAAGATGATGGTTGGCGGTGGCGGCTAATGCGAGGAGTTGAAGGAATTTTCTTCGACACCACTACGAATCCAAAAGTTGCCTATGAGGGTGGGAAGCTATTGGGTCAGTTTCACGCTGTGCTTTCACAATACCCAAAGGAATTGGAAATTGGACGGATATCTTTTCAATACGAAAAAGAGGCGAATAAGCTTCGCCAATTCGAAAACCAACTCATGGCTGACCCAGATGAGTCTATTAGAAACGCGGCTCAAACACTGCTAACAGAATTACCAAAGCTCATGCTCCCTAATAATTTGCCTGAAATCATTATCCACGGAGATCCGAAAATTTCCAATTTTATCTTTACTCCTGATCTACAGGGAGTGTGTATGATAGACATGGATACCATACAAAGACTAAGCCCTCTATACGACTTAGGTGATGCTATTCGCTCCTGGTGTGGCCAGGAAGAGGATGATCCAAATAATTCCTTTAATGTGGAAATATATAATTCATTTTTGAAAGGCTATATGACCACTTCTAAAGGGCTACTCTCCGCTAAAGAGCAATCTCTAATACCCCAAGCTGCCAAGCTGGTTATGATTGGTTTAGCTACTCGGTTCTTAAACGACTATATAGAGGACTCCTACTTTGGCTTTAATGAGACCAAATACAAGAGCCGCAAAGACCACAACAAGGCGCGCACGTTGGGTCAACTTTCACTTTATCAAAGCTTCATAAAATTGACATAAAATAAAACCAAAACTTTTATAAAGAAATTCTAAAATTTAAATAAAGTTTATAAAAACTTTATCAAGATACAAAAAGACGGATATATATCCGTCTTTTTAGAGTCCCACACTACTCGTCAGTGTGTTCTAAATATATCTTTTTATCGAAACCACCTCGAGAATCGCGTCGTTCTTGCTTCACTCTTTGAATTTCTGAATGATCCAACCCAAATTCTACAATTATTGCCTCTATTACTTCCCAGACATCGGCTATTTCTTTAATGATCTCTTCTGGACCAGTTGCCTCTTGAACTTCCTTTGCCTCCTCTACCAACTTTGCAACCAGTTGGTGTCTATACTCCTCATCATTAAGTATCCTACTGGAGTATTTCACACCATCTCGCTCAATAATTTCCAAAATTTTTCTCGAACTAGTTTGTTATGCTGTTTCATAAATTTAATCAAATATTTTTCCGGAATTACCGGTGTTAACTATCAAAATTTTAGCGTGCTTCGGCACCTGATTTTTCATTTGCAACAATAGCGCCAACCCAGCAATCCCAGATGGTTCGCAGCTAATTCCTTGTTTATGGGCCATGGAAACAGCTTCGTCTAAATACTGCTCTTCTACAGGAACTACATCAGATTCAGACCCACAAAAACCAGCGTATTTATAGAAGCGCATCCATTGATCATCGTAATGAGAAAATGGTAAATGCGGGGAGTAAAGCTTGTCTGCTTTAGAGTTTGGATTGTTAGTAGTCGCCCCAAGGAAGTTGCACTTCCGAAGTTTATCTATATCACCGTCAAACCTAGGATCATGACTAGTGGTTGAAGCTTCGTGCTTATTAACATTCAAAATATTTTCGAACAGATTTCCTGTGCCAAATGGAATAAAACAATAGTCTGGGGAACTATTAATGATCTCAAAACTCAACCAGTCGTAAAAACGAGTGGTGGGGTCTAATGCTTCGTTCGAGGTTATATCAAAACCATCCTCGTTATCTGTTAGCTTTAAAATATCTTTCCACCCAAACACTTGCTTGTCTAAATCAGCCTTGTATACCTCGCAGCCCAAATCTTTCAAACGATTTACAATTATATCGCTAGTGTGCGTGTTAACTAACACTTTCAGATTAGGAAGATTATATTTTTGCAAAGCCACTTGGATCGCGGTAGCAGCAGAGCCGGAAGAAATAATCGAAACCTGAGGCAACTGGCCTTTTAGCTGGCCACGCATTTTAGCCATTAAAAACTCTCGGTAAGAAACTACAATTTCCCAAGCCATACGATCTTTATGTGTACCAGTCGGGTTATAACTTTCATCTTTCAACCAAACATTACTAAAACCAGGTACTTTAATTTGGTAGGTTGGGGTTGCTGGAAACTTGGGATCATCCGCAGGGAATTCCGGGCGCAGCGGATCGTTCTCTGATGCGATCAGAATAGAATCAAGAATCTTTTGTTCTAATTGAGTGAGTTTCACTTATTTAACTAATTTATTAAATTCCTCTAATAATAGAGGGAATTCATGGAATCCGTCAACATCGGTTAAATGGCCGCCGTCATGCACTTCCACAATTTTCGTACCTAATTCGGCAAATTTCTGCTTGTTAAATTCAAAGGCTTCGTACGGATCGTTATCTGAAATCAGTAGGGTAGATTTTGGTAAAATTGCTTTGATTTTTTCCGGATCAATTGGTGTTTCAAGCCAAGGTTTAGCTATCATACCGACTTCGCCGTATTCCAAATTTTTTAAATCAAACCAACCCGCAACAAATACTGCACCACCAACAGGTTTGTTCTGGGTAAGTAAATAGCGCAAAATTGTTTGGCAACCAATACTATGGCCAACAAAATAAGTATCCTTGTCTGGCTCGCCGACAATTTCGGCTAAATGGCCGACCCAATTTTCAATTACCGGCACTTCTTTGTCTGGCATATCTGGTGCGTGAACCATAAAACCTTGGGCTTCTAACTCACGGCGTAACCAAGAACGCCAATCACCTTTTGGGTCGCCTGCCCACCGATGAACAATAAATACTCGCTTCATAATATGATGTTAATTGTTAATTTAATATTACTACCTTCTTTAATTTTCTCTTTCTTGCGAACATCTGCTTTTAAAGGCAATACATAAGTTCCAGTTTTACTATCCGGAAAAATTGATGTTTGCCATTGTGAGGTTCCTACTTCAACTTTCACCGGAAGTGACCCCCACCCGCGAGTCATAGCATTAAAACCTGTCTTTATTTCAACCGCCAACTTATTAGGCAAGCTTACAAAATGCCAACCACCCTGACCAGGCCACACCCAAACTTTTGATCGGAATTTATAAGTCATGGTTTAAGTCGGTATACGATCTTTATCTTTCCAGTGAATATGGTTCTCACGGTAGTAGTTTTGAATAATATCTAAGTTGGAATTATAGAAACTAATTTCACTGGACTCCAAAGTCTCCTTCTTCATCAACTTGTTGTCGATTCGCCACATCTCTTTCAATATTTTATTTAAATTTTCGTCTATTGGCATAAGTATAAAATTAATTGGCGGAGAGGCAGGGATTCGAACCCTGGGTACCCTTGCGAGCACACTTCATTTCGAGTGAAGCCCATTCGACCACTCTGGCACCTCTCCAAAATCTCCAGTGAATCTATTTTAACTTATTCTTCACTCAAGCGCATCCTTGGGAAAAATACCATTTTCACAAACTTGAACCCTTCATCAGTCTTAACCATTGCCAATTCAATCGTCCCTTCGGTAGCTAAAATATTATCTGCATATTCTTCGTAGGTTCCAGTTAAATGGTGCAAGTAATGGCTATAAGTAAGTTTTAATTTAGGAAAGCGCATTATACGCTTCCGTCCATTAGTTTGCCACCTCGAAATAATCGATATAAACTGCTGCTTTACATAAGGTATATCTGAAAAACCTTCTATCACAGTTGAGTCAGAAATAAATTCCGCTAGAGCATCAGCATCACCACGATTAGCAGCTTCTGCAAATGCATCAATCACCCTACGGATAACGAAACGGTCTTCTGTACCAACACTGTTATCAAAGTCTAACTTAGTTTCAGTTGCTAGTTCCATTAGGTAAAGTGAATTTTTTTATATTTCCAACTAGCAAAAATTCTCGTAATAATTCTAAAGATTATAAAACCAACCACTACGGCAAACGGTGGAATCGGCACAGCTATAGCAACCACAATAATCAAACCAGTAATTAAAGCCTCTGTTAAGTTAAGCTTCAACCAAGTATTAACAAACAAAGCATCGTCCCCTTTTGGTTTATATTCAGACTTAGAGCTAAGTAACCATAGAAAATCTAATATTCTGAATAGAATGAAAGTCCCTAAAAAATACTCAACAGTCATCTGAGAAGTAGAATAGATATACAGAAACAAGGCGAACATAATTCCCATATCCAATATAATATCGATCTCTCTTTTTGGAGGGAACTTCTTTAAAGATGGGGCATAATCAATCCAATAATCAACAATGTCTACATACACAAATATAAAAGCAAGATACTGCCACGGCTGCTGCAGGGAGGGCCACCACTGAAATCCTAACCCTAAAACCATGCCGATTAAAATGTCGATAAACTTTATACTGAAATCTTTAGCAATCATGAGTGATTCAATTATTCAATACCTATATTATAGTACATTTAAAACAAAAAACACCGTCGCAGGTGTTTTGCAATTTTTTGGTGGACCCTAGGGGAATCGAACCCCTCACCTCTTCCATGCCATGGAAGCGCTCTACCAGATGAGCTAAGGGCCCGTGATAAAACTTTTATAAAGAAATTCTAAAATTTAAATAAAGTTTTTCTAAGATAAATCTAAACTTACTCAGCAGGTGCTGATTCGGAACCAGTCGCATCAGACCCACCAGCAGGAATCAAATTTGTTGTTGTACTTTGCGTAGATTGAAATGCTTCACGCCATTGCGTTGCTGTATTACTTAACGCTGGAATCACACCAATTACATTCAAAAACCAACCGATCAGAATAATCGCTATCCCCGCTCCAAGCACTGATCCTAATCCAGTCAGCAAACCTCTACCAAACGAAAACCAAAAGCTACCTAGCTTTCTATTAATTTCACCCAAATTTTGATTTAACTCTTCTAACCTTTTATCTTTTAAATTATCCAACATATTTTTAATTGGTCTCCCCGGTAGGAGTCGAACCTACATTACCGCGTTAGGAGTGCGGGGCTCTATCCATTGAGCTACGGGAAGTAGCTTTTTAATAGTGATGCTACAATTATAACATGAAGCTTGCGCTCGACAATATTTCACGTGCAACACAATATTTGTTGTTTATCTTAATTGCGTTAATCCCCTTTTCTGTTAGATATGTTTTCAATACTCCTTGGAATCATCAGACAGGGGCATATTCTGATTTCACATCTATCTCTCTATATATTAGCGATCTAGTTCTAATAGCTCTAGTAGGCTTGGTTATGTTGCACAAGAAACATTCAACCAATTTACCAAAATCTTGGAAAGTAGCAGCTCTACTTACCTCAGGGTGGCTAATTCTAGAATTAATACTGCAAAGCAAAGATTTACTACCACTACAGCTCTACTTTTCAGCTCGAATTGGATTACTAATAGTTTTTGCTGCAACAATTACCTCAATTGATGTTGCACGTGAAAAATTAGCTTGGTTATTTACTATTTTAGGTGCAATTCAGGCTTTAATAGCTACAGTTCAGTTCTACGCCCAAAAATCTATCGGTCTGTACGTTTTAGGAGAATCTCATTTGAACCCTGATACTTCTGGAGTAGCCAAAATTGTTTCTCAGGGAATAAAACTAGTTAGAGGTTATGGAACTTTCCCCCATTCTAACCTTCTAGCTGCATTTTTACTGATTTCAACTATTTTCAACCTATATTTACTTGTCAAAACTTACCAAATTCCACGTGGTGAGACCTTACCACGTGGTGAGAAGAGGTTTTCACGTGCAACAATCCTGCTAATAGGGCTTAACTTAGGTCTATTGTTAAACATTTTTGGACTATTTATTACTTTTTCTAGAGCAGGGATTTTAGCCTTTTCTGTTTCACTTGTTGTTCTTGTAGCATTATTCCTCTTAAATAAGAGGTTTTCAGATATTTTGAAACTAATTTTGCCTGTAGGAGTAGGAATAATTGCATCGATAGCTATACTTTGGCCATATTTGATGACTAGAACCACCTTTTCAGATAGCGCTAGTAAGGAAAGAATGTTTTACAATCAAATTGCAAAAAATATTATCTTAGATAAGCCTATTTTTGGTCTTGGAGCAGGAACAAGCGTGCTTCACATGAAACAATACAGTCCTGAACCACTAGAAAGCTGGGAAATCCAACCGATTCACAATTATTACCTGATCTCCTGGACAGAATGGGGAATGGGAGCAATTCCTCTCATATTTATAATCTTTTTTCCCATAATTCCTTTATTTAAGCAAATTATTCACAAAACTAGGCAAAGAATCCAAAGAGAATGGTCTATAACCATTCTCGCAATTGGACTTTCGTTTTTAATCCTATTTTTCTTTGATCACTATTTCTACACCATTTGGCCAACGCAGATCTTACTCTGGCTAATTGTTGGCCTAGCACTTGGAAGTATTATTTCACATGAAACACCAACAGTGAGCAGGGCTACTTATGATACTGCTTCCGAGAAATAATAGTACAAGCTCTGTAAATTTGCTCTTCTAATATAACTCTGGCCATGTTATGCGGAAAAGTTAGTTTACTTAAAGAAATTGTATAGTTAGAATAATCTTTCAGTGATTCATGTAAACCAATCCCACTACCTAAAACAAAAACAATTTCTTGACCCAAGCCCCCAATCCGTTCCAAAAACTCTGCAAAAGCCACTGAATCTCGTTCCTGACCTTTTTCTTCAAGCAAAATTATAATCCCATCTTCTGGAAGCTGTTTCACTATTAACTCAGCTTCTTTCTGTTTGGATTTTTGAGCAGCGTCCTCACTTCGATAGGCAACTTCGGTTAATTCAACTATTTTGATCTTTGCAAAAGGGGATAGGCGCTTCAAATATTCCTTTTCTAATTCCAAATACGCTTTCTCTTTAAATTTTCCAATACAAATTATCCTAATCTTTAACATTTCTTTATGATTTCTTAATTAAATCTTTATATCTATACCAAATATTACCATGTAAAAATAAAAACCGCATAAGCGGCTTTTTTTATATCTAAGTTATTGCGATAATTGTGCACGTACTTAAAACAACTGCGAATACAACTTTTCTACAATCCCAGAAGATTTATTTACATAATATAGAGCGAGTACAGCAATTAACATTAAACCATTCAACACTACTAGTCGAATTAAGTCTTTGCTAATAATTTTATACTCAGCCGTATGCTGGGCTTGTGCACTAACTGAACCAGTAGATACTCTTATTGGAGTAGATTCAACTGCTGCTGGTCGAGGATTTTCGCGACTGCGAAACTTGTTACGATTTCGTTTAGACATACAAAAAGTATACCAGCGTGACAGCGTGGACGCAAGCCGCACAGAGTGCTACAATAGCTCTACCATGAGTGCGAATATTCTAATTTACATCTCCATAATTGCTTCAGGAATTGCCTTAATTTTGGCAATTTATTCCATTATCAGTTCGAGGGGCAGCCGCTCGCTACGAAAATATTTTCGCACTGCCGGCAATCAGCCAGAAAATTTAGAAGAAATGATGGAGCAAATAATTGAACGGCTCACTCATTTAGGTAGCCATGCAGACCACACCACCGAAACAGTAAACGCGTTGGGTAACCAACTTAATACTGCAACACAACACGTTGGCATCCTGCGCTACAACAGCAACGGTGATGATGGTGGCAATTTAAGTTTTTCTGCTGCCTTCCTTGACGCTAGCCAATCTGGCATAGTTCTTACGAGTTTGCATGGTCGGCAAAATAGTCGCATCTATGCCAAAGTAATAACCGGGGGTAGTAGTGAAAGTACTTTAAGTGATGAAGAGAGAGAAGCATTGATAATAGCAATTACTGCAAACAAAAATTAGTAAACAAAAACTGAAAACCAAACTGTTAGTTATTAGATAAATAATTAAAGTACTAGTAGTACGGAAATACATACTCAAATGGCACAAGATCACGCGGCCGCTGAAACAGTAGTCGGTCCATCAGTAAAAATCCAAGGAGATTTAAACTCCGAAGGTAATATCCGCATTGAAGGTGGTGTAGTGGGTAAAGTAAATACCACCCAAAGCGTACATATTGGTGAAGCAGCGAAGCTAGCCGCCGATGTTCAAGCTGGTAATGCTATAGTTGCCGGAGAAGTTCAAGGGAACATTAAAGTTACTGGAAATTTAATTCTGCAGGCTTCCGCACGAATCGCCGGCGATATTTCCTGTGGCGTACTACGGGTAGAAGACGGTGCTCAATTTACTGGCAAATGCAGCATGAAGGGCGCAGCCGTAGACAAGCAAACTGGAGGATTCAAAGGTTCTCCTGCTGCCAATGGGAAAGGCGCCAACTCTGCTCCAGAACCAGAAGATGAAGACTAACAAATAACAGTAGCGGGTGGCGGCATGGCAATTTTTGTCTGACACGAGCGATGCGAGTGCAGAAAAAAATTAGTCTGCCGACAGGACCCACTACAATATCTTTGTTATGTACTTCTATATCCTCGACGGCACGAATATACCCGAAGCGCAATTTGAACGAGCACAAGTTACTCTTCAAGGCTTATTAGCTGAGTTTAAAATTTCAGGGGAAATGGCACGGGTCACAAGTATACGCGGCATTGCCGAACTAGTAGAAACAGCTAGTGAGCGTGGCGTGAAAACTCTAATCGCTTGCGGTACTGATGATACGTTTAATATTATGACTGCGTATTTGAAAGGGCGTGACTTTGCATTAGGTTTTATTCCTATGACCGACGATAGCTATCTCAGTCAAATTTTAGGAATAGACAGCCTGCTTACAGCAGTAAAAACTGTTGCTGCTCGTCGCATTGAAAAAATCGATTTGGCTGCAGTGGGGGATAATTATTTCATCAGCCAAGTTGAATTTGGCATTGCATCTACAAAAGCAAAAGAAATGGGATTCTTTAGTTCACTTCGCGGCATGGCTGCAGTCGAACACAACTTAAAAATTCGCGTCGACAATTCATATACCATGGATATAACTTGCTTAGGCGGAACTGTAACTAACTCACGAGCTACGTCTAGTTCTAATAGCACTATTGCTAATCCAACTGATGGCCAACTCGATCTTATGGTTTTAGAGCGCATGAGCAAACTCGACGTAATGAAATACAAACCAGATATTGCTAATGGAGTTATGGAAAACATTCCTGGGACATCGGTAATTAAATGCCGCCAAGTGGAATTTTTAGAACCACGGGGTTTTCCTTTAACTATTGCTGGTCGAACATTTGCTAAAGTCCCAGCCACTATCCAAATATTTCCACGCCAACTCCGTATGATAGTTGGCAAAGGTCGAACATTTTAAGCAAGGGTAACTGCCTTTGACAGGCGGTTTTTTGTTTGCTAGACTGCAGCGGATCGTTAAATCTATGAATAGGGAGGAAAACTTTTATGTGCTTAACACAAGCCGAACAGTACAGTAAGCAAATAGACTCAGCACTGGCTCCCTATATCGAAAAGTGGGGGGACGATGCTAGGGAAATTTTAGAACACTTGCTTCAGGAATTAGAGGCCGGAGAAGCAACCTTGGAACTCCGAAAAAATGGGGGCGTACGCAGACTCATCCGAGTTCTGCTCCTGGATGTTTTTTATCACAATACAGAAACCGGACAACTATATTACCTGAAGGAAGACCGGCAGGTATATGATGCGACCAGGAAAGTCGTTCGTCGTGATAAAGAATGTTCGGTAAGCGAAAAGCTTTTGGATAGAGAAAGGACCGAAAAAGAGGGAATTCCACGTGCTCTATGGGAAGAACTAGGAATCAGCGGGTCGGTATATTCGGAACGGAATGATGAAATGAAAGAAGTTCGAGAATCGAGCAGCTATCCATTTCTCTTGACGCAAAGCCGAAACATCCGCTACCGCGTTCTGTTGTTAGAGCCTACGCAATACCAACCTGAAGGGTATATCGAACACCGAGATGGAGTAACGACTTACTTTGTTTGGGTGCCGTACGAGCCAACGGAACTGAATCTAGGTTCACTTAAAGGATCGGGTAACGCGAAACAATCGTTGCCCGTTTTTATTTTGCCCAAAAAGAAAAGCAGACCACAACGATCTGCTTGGAAGGATGATTTTGGAAAGATAGCTAGTTGTTCAGCTTTGGTAGGACAGACATCCCGTGGAACCCCGGTTGTCTGTTGCAGGTGTACAACTTAGAAGCTGTACTTTAGTGCGACTTTGGAGGTCACGTTCTTGTCGAAGTTTACTTCGACACCTGCCGATAAACCATGAGCGAGCTTGATGTCCAAGCGTGGGCCAATTCCGCTGTAACGCTGTTTCACCAACGAAGCAGTAAACCGCTTGTTGATTTGAACACTGGTTACGTTCCGGTACCACAGGCCGCCCTTTTCAAGGATGAATAAGTTCGAGACGAACTTTCCCTGAATAGGCTTGCCTACCCACACAAAGGTCGCTGCCTGAAGGCGCTTAGCCCCGGTTTGAACACCGATTGCCGCACCTACCTGCAACCAACTCTTTAGCTGGACAGTTGGACCACAGTAAGCCTGGTTATAGGCTTTGCTGTTTTGGATCCAACAGTAAGCACCGAGCTTACCTTTGCCGCCGTAGGTTATATAGGTCTTAACCTGCGGGGTTGCTTGACCATTTCTGATCTCGGTTTCGAACTCCACGTCACCGTGGAGCTGGTTTTTAGGGGTATCCTGACTTACGCCAGTGATAACCATGCCCATAACCACCATCATCGAAAACATTACTTTTCTCATTATTCCTCCACGGTTACAGAGTCCTGTTGCCTTCTGAAAGTAAATCTTAATCTTTCAGTAAGGTGCCCACCTGTAAGCTACGATTTCATTAGAAATTCATCGTAACAACACAGTATAGCGAAAAAAGTAGGTTTTGTCAATAAAACATGCACAAATTGATTTAGAATATCTCAATTCCGCTCTTAAATACAAAGGATATTCTTGTTGACAATTTATTGACAAATTGTTAATATTCTATCATGATTAGCGACTTGTTACTTAAATTTGGTCTGGGTGAGAAGGAAATTGCTGTATATACCGCTTTAATTCAGCGCGGTAAGGGTACAGCCACTGAACTTTCCCGCATCACAGATATTAACCGCACTACTATATATAGCGTTAGTCGAGATTTAGTAAACAAGGGGTTTATCTATGAAGATCCCACAACAACTCCAAGCACATTCATTCCTTTACCTCCCCAGGACTTAAAGACTCTAATTGCAAGAGAAGAGCAGCATTTACAACACCGGAAAAATTTAGTCGACCAATTAATTCCTGAACTTTTTTCTATTTCGAAAAATACTGTCTATTCTCCTCCAAAAATCCAATTTAAATCTGAGGAGGATTTTGAAGAATACCTATACAAACAAACACCTGTTTGGACGGATAGTATTATGAAAACCGATGGAATCTGGTGGGGGTTTCAAGATACCAGTTTCGTGTCCCATTACGATAAATATATCGATTGGCATTGGGAACAACCTAACACAGCACGAATGAGCTTAAAAATTATTACTACTAATGACAAAGTTGAAAAAGAAGTCAACGCAAAACAAAGATGGCCTGAAAGAAGAAAAATAAAGTACTGGCCAAAAGCCATAGACTTTACTGCCACCACTTGGGTCTTAGGAAATTACACTATAATGGCGTTTACAGACAACAAACCTCACTACTTAATTGAAATCTACGATAAAAACATCGCTCAAAACCATCGCACTTTATTTGAAGGGATCTGGAACACCATTCCTGAATAACCTTGATTTTTTATTAATTTTCCAGTATAGTTAATCAGTTATGAATTTATCATCACTGTCACACGAACTGAATATGTCTATCCACGAGCTGCGCCAAAAGGCCAATGCAGCCGGTTTTAGAATTTCTCCTCGTGCTAATAAAATAGATAATCATCTAGCTAACGACATCATCAAAGCCTTCGCGCCGAAACCAAAAGAAGACCCCAAAATCAAGACTGGGCCAGCAAAAAAAGTTTCCCTGCCCGCATTCATTAAAGTGCGCGACTTTGCCGATCTATTAGAATTACCTGTTACCGATGTAATCAAGGCGCTAATTACCAATGGGGTAATGGCTACCATTAATGAAGAAGTTGATTTTGAAACTGCTACGATTATTGCCCAAGACTTAGGATTTGAAGTTGCTACTGAGCAAACTGGGGAAGTAAAAGAGTTTGGTATTGGTTTTTTACATGAAGAATTAGAAAAGGAAACCCAAAACGACGAAAGTGGTTTACAAACCCGCCCGCCCATAGTAGCAGTAATGGGTCACGTAGACCACGGCAAAACCACACTTTTGGATGCAATTCGTAAAGCCAGTGTAGTAGAAACTGAAAGCGGTGGCATTACCCAACATATTGGTGCATACCAAGTTAAGCACAATGATAAAGTTATTACCTTTTTGGATACTCCTGGTCACGAAGCATTCGTGGAAATGCGCGCGCGTGGTGCGAATGTAACCGACATCATTGTTTTGGTTGTGGCTGCAGATGACAGTGTCCGACCACAAACCATTGAAGTGATTAACCGTGCCAAGTTTACCAATACGCCTCTAATTGTCGCCATTAACAAAATTGATAAAGACAATGCCAACATCATGAAGACTAAGCAAGAGTTGGCAGAACATGGAGTACTCTTAGAAGATTGGGGCGGTAAAGTTATAGCGGTTGAAATTTCTGCAAAACAAAACATTGGTATCGACAAGCTTCTAGAGATGATATTACTGCAAGCAGAAGTTGAAGATTACAAAGCAAATCCAAACGGAAAAACTTTAGGAACAGTAATTGAGTCTCACGTAGCGCAAGGTAAGGGCGCGGTCGCGACCGTGATAGTGCAAAACGGCACACTTAAAGTTGGCGATATTATGGTCGCCGGAATTGGATATGGCAAAGTTAAATCTTTAGAAGATGAACATGGCAAGAAATTAAAGTTTGTAGCGCCGTCCAGGCCTGCCTTAATTTCTGGTTTTTCAGACCTCCCTGAAGCAGGGGATATTCTTCAAGTTACAGAAAGCTTAGATGAAGCCCGTACTATTGCTGGGAATGCACAAAAGATGAAGCATAGCCGTAAACTCACGCACCGAACTGGGCTTCAAGGTGATAGCGAAAGTAAAACCTTAAACCTAATCTTGAAGGCAGATGTAGCTGGTTCTTTAGAAGCCATTAAACAGTCGTTAGCAAAATTGAAGAACGAGGAAGTACAAATTAACATTTTAAGTGAAGGTATCGGTGAGGTAAATGAAAATGATGTTTTGCTAGCAGATTCCAGCCGGGGCACTGTGGTTGCTTTCCGAGCAAAAACAAATCCAAAGGCTATTAACTTAGCTAAGCAAAAGAAAGTTGCTATCGAAAGTTATGACGTAATTTACGAATTACTAGAAAATATTACTAGTGCAGTGATTGCAATGTTCACTCCGGAAATGGAAAAGGTTAGTTTTGGCCGGGGCACTGTGTTGGGAATTTTCCGCACGGAAAAATCGCAAATGATTATTGGTGGCCGGGTAGATGAAGGGGAGATTCGCAAAAGCAAACCAGTGGCTATTTGGCGCAAAGTGGAAGGTGAAGTTGATGAAGAAGATACTAGTATAGTTAAAGGTTACCGTGAAATTGGCCGGGGTGAAATTCTCGAACTACAACAGAATAAAGTCGACACGAAAGAAGTACCGCGAGGCAGCGAATATGGTATGAAAATTAAAACTAATGTTCGCTTAACAGAAGGGGACCAAATTGAAAGCTTCGAAGAAACCTTAAAACAAAAGACCCTATAAACTCCGCTGAAGCGGAGTTTTTAGAACCCGTCTAATACCCTTGCTATAATATAGGTAATTTGATATAGTAGACAGCTATGACTCAAGTAAAAAAACCAAACAATCGCATAGAGAAACTAAATTCGTTGATCCAACAGCAAGTTGGAGAAACCCTAAAAGACACTATCGACACTGAAGGTGGCCTGGTTACTGTTGCGCGTGTGGAAACCAGCGGCGATGCCCGTTGGGCAAAAGTCTGGGTTTCTATTATTGGCGGAGACGATGACAAAATCCTTGCCTCTATAAATAAAAGTCTATACACCATCCAAGGCGAACTAAATCGTCACTTGGCCATGAAAATGACTCCTCGGTTACAATTTTTTCTAGATACTTCACCACGTTACGTTCAGCATATAGATGAATTGATCAAAAAAATTCACCACGAAGAAGACGAGGAGAAATAAGATGCAGGAATTTACTCAAGCCAAATTATTATTAGAGCAGGCAAATTCTGTACTGTTTACTACGCATGAAAGAACTGATGGCGATGACCTCGGGTCTGTTTTGGCCTTGGCGCATCATTTAGCCAGCGTAGGGAAAAAAGTTACCGTAGTAATTAAGGGTGGCGTTCCTAGCTCGTTGCAATATTTACCTAAGTCAGAAATTGTTTCTGAGCAATTACCAACCAACACCCAGTTTGACTTATTAGTAGTTTCCGGTTGCAGTGTTCGTGAACGAGTTGGACAAGAACAAATTCTAAACTTACAAATCCAGACTATCAATTTAGATCATCATCCTGACAACACTATGTACGGAGACATAAACATCGTACAGGCATCAAAATCTTCCGTTGCAGAATTAACCTACGACTTTTTTAAATTCTGTGATTGGAAAATTACCCACGAAATTGCAGTGTGTTTACTAACCGGTATTGTTACCGATACCGGGATATTCATGCATAGCAACACTGAAGCCAGTACCTTGGCAGCTGCAGCTGACTTAATGGAACATGGCGCGCGAGTAGCAACTATTACTAAACATACTTACGAGGGTAAGGATATTCCAAGTTTGAAAGCTTGGGGGCATGTTATTGAAAATGCTCATTACGATCCGCAAAAGAAAATGATCTACTCTATTATTACTGAAGAAGAGCTCAAAGCTCTTGGTAATCCGCCGCTATCTGCTTTTGAGGGAATCGTAGAAACTTTAAATAAAGTCCCGGAAGCGAAGTTTGCCATGTTTTTAAAGCAAGATAAAGAAGTTATTAAGGGCAGCCTGCGATCTGATCCACATAAAGGCGTGGATGTAAAAGAAATAGCGCATTCGCTAGGTGGCGGGGGACACAAATGGGCTGCAGGATTTTCTTTATTGGGCAAGCTGGCGCGTAATAGTCAAGGCAAATGGGAAGTGGTTTAAATTAATAAATTTAAAATACGCCATTCGGCGTATTTTTTGGTGCGCGGAAGAGGACTCGAACCTCCAAGCCCGTGAAGGCACTAGAACCTCAATCTAGCCTGGTTACCAATTTCAGCACCCGCGCAGAGCTGTTTAATTCATCTATAACTAACGCATTATATACTTTACGGTACTTCCTTTCAAGCTTTGGGATATTTCTTTTGTAGTACAAAAAGTCAATAATTACTTTTGCTTCTGATTTAGCATACCGCAACTCATGAGCTCTGGTATTGTACTGTGGTTTTAACTTTCCTTTGACGCCCAGCTGATCTTGAAGGGAATCTTGAATCCATTCCAAATGACAAGCGCTTGCCGAAATAAACGATAGATAGAATAAATAACTAGATTTCCACCTTTCATCCCAGTACGAATAAAGTGTCCCATCGCCATCGAATGACCCTCTTAGAAAATCCTTAAAATATTTTGCTGGTATATTAAGACGCCCTATGGTCTTTGACTTAGCTGGGGTTAATCCGAGGGAGAGTAAAAATCTATAAAAGTTTACATCACCAAATTGTAACCTAAAATACTTTAACTCAGTTGCTCCACCTCTACCACACGGTCGAATATTAGCGCCAATATTCAAACATGCCTTAAAGGTAGCTATTTGCTGGTAATCTTTAGAAACTAAAGTAATATGTCGACCATCTTTTGAAAGACAGCCGTCGATAGAAATAAGGCCTATACAATAAGCCAATTCCGATGACCAAGTTGTAGATATTCGATTTAGTGGCTTCATTTTTAGTCTTGCAATTAATCTTATTATTGCTTATAATTATACAAGTCTGGTGATAAAATCTAGATAAAGTTTTGAGGGCGATTAGCTCAGCTGGTTAGAGCACTTCGTTTACACCGAAGGGGTCAAAGGTTCGAATCCTTTATCGCCCACCACGGGTTTTATACCCAATAAGTTAAAGTTAAGATGCCGCGGTAGCTCAGTGGTAGAGCAGACGCCTGAAGAGCGTCGTGTCGTCAGTTCAATTCTGACTCGCGGCACCAGCAAAAATTTACTTATATTTATAATAGCGTGCGGCCATGGTTCAATGGTAGAACTCTTCCTTGCCAAGGAAGGGATAGGGGTTCGATTCCCCTTGGCCGCTCCATCAAAAAACTGACCTTTAGGGTCAGTTTTTTGTTTAATTAAACTATTTTATATTTTTTGCGATCCCTACATCAGAAATTTCGTACATCCTACGCCTAGCTACTGCTTTCATTATTTTATCGGCTGTATAACCAATGAATGCCAAAATGAAAAAGTAAATTACCCCAGACATTTTAATTTCTGGCAGTTCTTGAGAAAACAATCCTATTAGTGTTGCACCGACACCCATGGATGTGATTACTGTTAAATTCTTAACTGAACTTTCTGTACTTGCTGCCTGGATACCAGCAAACAGATCTACGGCTGACTTAACGTAATTTTTTGTCATGATCCATATATCCAAAACGTATTCCAGTGTATCTGACAATGTTTCATATTTAAAATCTAAGACGTCTGCGAAATCAACTAGATGTTTATTGCTCTTAAACACTGATTCACGGGTCTTAATATAGGTTCCCATTTGGTTAATCCGAGCATCAATCAAATTTACAGTTTTGTCGTAACTTTCTACAGTTTCTTTAAATTGCTTAACATCGCCGCCTCGAATTTTTCCTCTTTCTTTAACCTCAGCTATGCGCTCCCAAATTATGCGATGTAAATTTAAATACCTATGCAACTGTGTTTTAAATTCGCGAATGAAAACCTGTTCTTCAATAAAATCTTCAATATTCTCTAGATCTTCAGAAATGTTATTAATAATATATAGTTTGTCACCTCGATAAATTTCAAACTCTGTTTTCCGAACTTCAAAATATTTTTCTTGATCAAACTTCGATATTAAACTATTAATCTCTTTCTTTGGAATATTATCTAGTATCAAAAAGTATGGATAGATAGTTTTGATATTAGCTAGTTCTTTAGGTACCGGTGCACCCAAACTAAAAATATAACTAATTCCTGGGGACAGATCTTTTTCATAGTAATGAGTTAAAGTTTCTATGTCTGATTTAAAATCACCACTACCTTCCTTATTAAGAGTAATCAGCCCGTCCTCATAAAGCTTTACCTCAATACCAGAGTTAGTGAGTAAACGAATATGGTCCAGCTGACCCAGCTTCATTTCCAGGGACTGAATATCAACCTTCTCTTTAAGTTTTTCCAGCTTAGCTTTATTTAACTCTAAAGGTGAATCCGCTCTCTTTAAAAAATCATAAATTTCTGACAAATGCAGAGTAGTTCTCTGGAACCAACCACCAATATAAATTTTTTTAGCTTTTATCATTTTGTTTTATCTTTATAAAAATTATAGCATTTATTGAACATATTCTGTATTACAAGAGGCGAAGTATCCAAAATTAAAAAGAACCGTGTGGGCGGTTCTCTTTGCTTCCTGTTGGATACGTTTTAGCCGCCGCATAATGCCATCGACCTTTTTCATTAGCTCTGGCACTTTGCGGTACTGCTCCTCAGTCCAACCAGATTCTAAGACTTCATCGGGGCAGTTCGAGATACGGTAAGCCATAACGACTCCGTCGCTCATTTCTCGCAGCAGCTCCTCGGCCTTGCGGTCTTGAGAAGCCTTGAATGCAGTCCGATACTGGCTAATCGTAGTTGAAGCAATATAATCCAGTCGCGCCTTCAGGACGTCGTAAGAAAGTATCTCTACATTGTCCTGAAACTTATAGACTGCGCGAGTTTGTTGGGCGGGAACAGTCCAAGTTGCAACGACTGAGACCAAGAGGCAGCTAAGACAGCGCCTCAGGCTCGGAAAACAATAAAATATCCTAAACATTCTTGCCTCCTGACACACAAAACTCGAGTGTTTAACTCTGTGCCGTCAGTGTACCAAAATTATGCAAAAATAAAAACCCTTTTAAATAAGCCATTTAGAGTCCCGATTCACCTCATGGGCTAGCCAAAAAAAACGTTATTTGGCTTAAATATGAGGAAAAACGGCAAAAATAGCTTGAAAAGACCTCTCAAAACTGCTATAATATGTTTGTAAGGTACTGCTTTAGCAGGCTTTTTTATTACCGCCTATATTCATTATTTCCTAATAAATATGGCGAAACTAGACTAAAAAGGCAGCCAATAGCAGTAACCCCAAATGGTCCCGATTTAAATAATCATTAAATCTAGGCTGAGATACCGTGGGAATAGCAGATTTCGATCGACCCCCTCGCTCCCATCCATAGATATAAGGAGTTGCATCTAAAGAATGAAAGCTCCTTTAAGCCTAAATTCTGTAATTGAGAAGGTAGCCGTAGTGGCCGCTTTCTTACCCCTCGTATTCATGGTTTATCCTGAATTCGCGGCTGCAGCTTATACTGCACAGAATAATGGTTCGAAAGCTCTAGTTTTTGCGATCGACTCAAAATCAACACCAAAAGCTTTACTATCTTATGACGAATTAGCGCAATACCACGCTAACACAGACATCCCAACATTGCTAGCACCGAAGGTGAAAGCTTATTTGGAAGCAAAGGGATCTCCATTAGCTCAGTATGCTGATGAAATCGTTAAGCAACCTCAGTGGCAGCGTGCTTTAGCTATCAGTTATGTAGAAAGTAACTTTGGTAAACGTTGTGCTGATAACAACTGTAGTGGTATCGGTGTATCTCCAAGTCATAAATCTTGGCGCCG
>CAZYSI010000009.1:0-22858 GCA_964650345.1 uncultured Candidatus Saccharibacteria bacterium
GTGCTGGTGGTTGGTCTTACTTCGGAGTAAATCCTACTGGTGGTCGTGGTGAAGTCAGAATTTATTACTCATCTGCTGGTGCTGGTAGCGGCGAGGGTGGCGGTGCCTCTGGTGGCAGTGGCGGCAGTGGTGGTTCTTCTCAGGGCGGCGGAGGCGGCGGAGGCGGCGGCGGGGCATCACCGTAAAGAAAATATATATAGACAAACCGCTGGCAATGCCAGCGGTTTTAGTAGCTTATTTGCTATAATAATTGTATGTTTAATAGCCAACCTAAGACCCCATCTATAACTTCAGAGATTCGCTTTGGCTCTGTAAATTCAGGAATTTCTAAGCGCTCAGTCATAGCTATAACTGTTGTTTTGGCTGTGGTTATTGTATTACTAGGGTTGTTGTTTTGGCGCGCGCAAAGCCAGCTGAATCAAGCTAAAAAAACTCTCGAACAACAGCAAAATGACCCTGCTTTTTTGAAGAAACAAGAGACGAAAGAATTAGTAGATAAAGTTGGTATGCTAATAATTTTACCAAAAGACGAAGAGCCTACTGTAGCAACGGTAACTGATCTAACTAAGCTAGAAGGACAGCCATTTTTTGCTAAAGCCCAAGTAGGCGATAAAGTGCTAATCTATCAGCAGGATAAAAAGGCAATTTTGTACCGGCCATCTAGTAATCAAATTATTGAGTTAGCCCCATTGATCAATGAGATTAGAACCTCACCCTAAACCTTGGACACATCATCATACCCACCGGCTGTATCATATGTCGGTAGGGTTGTGTTTTGCTTTCGCAGCACTGGCTATGATTGGAACAATGGCCACAGTTTGGTTGCAAGCAGAAGCTAATCCAGTTAGCCATAACGTAACGATTTCAGCAAATGTAGCTGGGGTTAGTCCTGGGCCAGTCGATCCAGGTGGTTCAAGTGGTAGCCATATTAACCCGCAGCAAACTTCAAATCCGACTATATCCATTGTTGCTGAGCCTCAAGGGACAATTCCAGTTGTAAACTCTGCTTATGTATTTAGTCAGCAACGGCCAACTTTCTCAGGTGTTACTTCAGTTCCCAATGGGTTAGTGTTTGTTACTATTCGCGGTGCAGGGGAGTTGAATAGTACCACTCAAGCAACTGGAGCAGGACAATGGTCTTGGCAATCACCAATTAACTTAGGAGAAGGAAGCTATACAATTCGGGTAGCTGTGTTTGATTCTTTTGATTTGACTCGCAGCGGTTCAGCGCAAGTCGCGTTTGTAGTTGATGTACCAGCAGACCAAATCCCGTTACCTTCTGGGGTACCACCAACCTCCCAGCCGCCAGGATCTGGTGGTCTACCCAAACCTCAAACCCCGGCGATACCTTCTGAGCCAAGCTTTCCGCCTATTCTTACACCGGAACCAGATTTAATGTTTGGGTTGTTCTTTAAAATTTTAGATAAATACAAATATGTTACAGCTGGAGAAAATGTGTCCGGAGCAGTAAGCTTAGTTAGTAATTTGCAAAGACAGATTTCAAATGTCGAAGTTAAATATGTGGTGACTGCACCCGATGGGAGTCCGATAGTGGTAACAACAGACACACTGTCATTTAGTAAGCACTCCCAGTTCTTAAAAACTTTTTTAACAGCGCCACTGACAAAACCAGGGGATTATACTGTTACCTTAACTGCGACTTACGAGGGAGTTCCATCAGTTGCTTCTGATACTTTCCGCATAATTGCGCCAGTTTCTGGAGGTGGAACTATTACTGATAAACAAAAACCAGTAATTATCTGGTCTTTGCTTGGCTTGCTTTGGTTATTGTTTATTGTCTTGGTAATAATTGCTTACCGCCGGATTCGGCATCATACTCGTGAGATTCGCGGTGCTGCTTTAGGCAGCGGGCCATTGGGTAATCAACAATAGATCCTCTTTAACTAGTTTTGCTTTGCTTAGTTCCTGCCAGAGCACCTCAGTTACAAATGGCATAAACGGATGTAGTAGCTTTAATATTTCTACTAAAAGATACAACAAGATTGCTTGGGTATCTTTTTTTGTTGCATCGTTTAGAAGCTGTGGTTTACTTGCTTCGAGGTAAACATCGGCTAATTCATACCACACGAACTGGTATAGGCCTTGGGCAGCTTCATGCAAGCGGAAATTTTCTAGATGAAAATTGGTTTGTTGGATCGTTGCGTGTAGTTGTTCTAAGATTTTTTTGTCGGAGTCTGTGTTAGTTTGGAATTTTTCGGCTTCATTTTTATTTGCATGATGCTCAGAGTCAATATTAGAAAGAATGAATCGGGCAATATTCCAAAGCTTGTTACCAAAGTGCTTCATGCCTTTTATTTTGTCTTCGGCTAAGGCTGTGTCTGTCCCTGGTGCAGTGTTGAAAATGAGTGCAAAGCGTAGCGCGTCGGTTCCGTACTTACTGGTCATTTCCAGCGGGTCAATAATATTCCCTAAGCTCTTAGACATTTTACGATTTTTATTATCTCGTACTAAGCCGTGTAGAAAAACATCCTTAAAAGGAACTTCTCCAAGAAAGTATGTGGTCATGAGAATCATGCGCATAACCCAGAAAGGTAGGATATCATAGCCAGTTTCAAGAACATTAGTTGGGTGGAAAGCTTTAAGGTCATCAGTTTCATGGGGCCAACCGAGAGTTGAAAAAGTCCACAGGCCAGATGAGAACCAAGTGTCTAGTGTGTCTTCATCTTGTTGCCAGTCATCACCAGTTGGGGCTTGTACGTCGCAGTAAATTTCAGTTTCGCCTCCAACACCAGTACTAGCCAAGCCGCTCCCTTTGTACCACACTGGAATGCGGTGACCAAACCAAATCTGACGGGAAATGCACCAGTCGTGTAGATTATCGACCCAGTGAGTATATGTTTTTGTAAAATAATCAGGGGTAATTTTAATTTGGCCTGTTTCCACAACATGCTTTATTAGCTGTTTAAGAGTTACTTCTTGACCAGCTGTAATACCGTTGATTTTAGACTGTTTTAGTTTAAAAGGCTTGTTTACGGCCAAAAACCACTGTAATTTAGGCAAAGGTTCAATTACCCCGCCGCTGCGCTCTGCTGTGGCAACGTTTTGTTTTATTGGCTCTTCTGTTATTAAGAGATTTTGCTCACGTAGCCACTCTACTATAATATTTCGAGCCTCAGTGGTTTTCTTGCCTTCCAATTGCGGCTGGCCATTTTCACCTGGGCCAACAGTCATTTTGGCATACTCATTAATAACAGGCTTTACTGGTAGGTTGTGGCGCTCGGCAATCTCAGCATCTATTAAGCTGTGGGCTGGGGTAACTCCTAGTGCGCCAGTGCCGAAATCTTTTTCTACTGAACTATCGGCAATAATTTTTATATGGAGTGGTACGCCTGCAAAATTAATATCATATTCATTGCCAACATATTGAGCATAGCGAGTATCTCCAGGGTGGACTGCAACGGCTGTGTCGCCAACTTTAGTCTCTGGTCGAGTAGTAGCGATTGGAATAGGAAACTCAGCGCTGTACTTGAATGTGTACAAAGTGGCATCGCGTTCTTCGTGAACTATTTCTTCATCTGAAATTACGGTTTGTCCTTTCGGGTCCCAGTTGACCACGCGATGACCGCGGTAAATTAAACCATCGTCATACATAGCTTTGAAAGCAGTACGTACAGCTAGGTTACGAGCATCGTCTAGTGTGTAAGCTTCACGGCTCCAATCCAAAGAAGAACCAATGCTTTTTAATTGACCAACGATTGTATCGTGGCTGTTTTGCGCAAAGTCATTAACGCGTTGTAAAAATTGTTCTCGTCCTAAATCGGTTTTTCGTTTCCCCTCCTCCTTTTCTAAAATTTTTTCAACTTTACTTTGTGTGGCAATGGCGGCGTGGTCTGTTCCTGGTAGCCACAAGGCTTTGCGGCCTTGCATTCGTCGCCAACGGATTAAGATGTCTTGGATAGTAACTCCTAAAGCATGGCCAACATGCATAGTTCCAGTTACATTAGGCGGTGGTAAGATAATTGTAAAAGGCTCGGCATTTTGATCCGGTAAGTTGTCTGGATTAAAGTACCCAGAGTCTAGCCACTTCTTGTAGATGGCAGCTTCGTATTGAGCTGCATCGTATGCTTTGTCTAATTCAATCATAAATTTATTATAGCAGTTCCCAAGCTGGGTCAGCCTTAACTTGATGAGGTTTTTTGGCTTTTTTGCCAGCACGTAAATTGTAGTAAGCTGCCGCTGCTATCATTTGGGCATTATCGGTACAAAGTTCTGCTTCGGGAACAAGAAAGGACACCTTTTGTACATTACACATGGCTGCTAGCTCACTGCGTAATTTTCGGTTTGCAGCCACGCCACCAGACAAACTGACTGTTTTGCATTTATATTTTTCAACTGCACGAAGCGCTTTCTTAGTAATTACATCGGCAACTGCATTTTCAAATGACATTGCAATGTCAGCTTTTTCCTGCGTCCTTAAAGAACGCAATTTACCTTTACTGCCGTTCTGGCCAGATACACCCGTAAGCTTGTCTATATAGTAAAGCACCGCGGTCTTTAGTCCAGAGAAAGAAAAATCAAAATTAGGTTCATGTAATTTAGGACGAGGAAATTTTATATCGGTTTTTCCTTGCAAAGCTAATTTAGAAACTTCAGGACCACCAGGGTATGGCAGTCGCAACAAGCGGGCAACTTTGTCGAACGCTTCACCAGCAGCATCATCAACTGTGTTGCCTATAACTTTGTAAGATTTGTAATCACGCATTAAAATAAACATGGTGTGTCCGCCGGAAACAATAATAGACAAAGCAGGGAACACTTGTTTTTTATTAGGCTCTGTAAACGCAGAGTATAGGTGGCCTTCCATGTGGTTGGTTGGCAGTAAAGGAATACCGGTTGCCAAGGATAGTCCTTTAGCAAACTCAGTCCCTACGATTAAAGACACAACTAATCCAGGACCACTTGTGACCGCGAGATAGTCTATGTCTTTTAGTTTAAGACTGCGCCCATTTAGCTTTGCGTTGTGCAGTGCTTTGTTTACAACTGGCAGAATATTTTGCATGTGTGCACGCGCAGCAACTTCTGGAACAACTCCGCCAGTTTTCTTGTGAATTTCAACTTGAGAGTTAACAATTGAAGATAAAAATTTAAAATTAGGTGTCGCGCTTTTTAAGTTACCACGCAAAACACTGGCTGCGGTTTCATCGCAGCTGGTTTCAATAGCCAAAATTGTTGATTGTTTGCTAGTTTGCTTGCTTCGCATTCATACATTATACCGATTTTGCCTGGGTTTGCCTATGCTATGATATAATGCTCCTATGGCATACCTTAAAGTGATAACTGGCCCGATGTTTTCGGGTAAAACTGAAGAACTGTTGCGCATTTTGCATCGCTCTGGTTTGGCTGGAAAGAAAATAGTAGTCGTTAAGCCGAAAATCGATTCTCGTACAGACCAGGAGATTGCTTCCCGTCGTTTAAAAGAAGATTTGGAAGATCAAACTAGCATTGAGTTTACAAAGTATGGATCATTTCCAGCTTCATCAGTTGAGTCAGCAGAAGAGTTGGAAAATATTATTCATCAAGAAAAACCATCAGTAATTGGAATTGATGAAGCGCAGTTTTTTCAACCCTGGCTGTTTGATTATTTAGCGCAATTGCTTCGTCGCTATAACGGCGTCGATTTACAAGTTCTAGTTGCTGGGTTAGATATGGATGCTTGGGGTCGACCGTTTGGGATGATGCCTCATATTATGGCTCTAGCGGATGAAGTGCAAAAAGAAACTGCTATTTGCTTTCGCTGCAAACAGCCGGCAATGTATACTCAAAAACTTTCTAACTCTGCTCAGCAAGTGGAAGTAGGGGATGCCGATATTTATGAAGCCCGCTGTCGGGTTTGCCATGTCATCCCTGAAAAAATGATATAATCAACAAAATAATTAAACGAAAAAGAAATGAAAAAACTCTCGCAATCCTTATTAGTATTAGCTGTAATCGGTTTAATAGCTGCTGGCTGCGGTAAGACCACCAGTACCAATGAAAATATTAATTCAACTAGCAACGAAACCCCTAGCAATGCTAATTCAGCACCTGCAGATGCCAACACCGCTACTACTACTAAAACATTTAATGTTGTTGGAACTAATTTTAGTTATGACCCTGCCGAGATTCGAGTAAACCAGGGCGACACCGTGGTGATTAACTTCACCAATCCAGATAAAATGCCTCACGATTGGGTTTTGGACGAATTTAGTGGGGCAAGAACTAAGGTTTTAGATAAAGACCAGTCAGAGTCGATTACCTTTGTAGCCGATAAAAAAGGTTCGTTCGAGTTTTACTGCAGTGTTGGGCAACACCGCCAAATGGGCATGAAAGGTATGTTTATTGTTGAATAGAACTGTCTAATTTGGCTGTTGCTGACGGTATATTAAATCCGTAAAAAGACTAGTAAGTCCGATACATTAGCTTGGGTCGGACCAGTGTCTATTAAAGTCCCGTCGATCTTGTTATAAAAACCGAGGCTGTCCCACTCTGCTTTATATTTTTCAATATCCAGGCTTTGTTGGGCAGTCTTTTTTTGCGTTTCAGCATCTTCGATTACTCCTGCTAGTGGGCTGTTGTCTAAGCCGTCCGACGCTATGGCAGCAAACACATCTCGCTCGGTTAATAGCGGTAACATTTCTATTCCCAAACGTTCGCAGCGCCCACCTGTCCCACTTTTACTAGTAACAACTGCTTTTGCTTCTCCTCCAGCCAAGAGTACTAGACCAGGCTGAGCAGCCTTTAAAAATTTCTGGGCAATCTGTGCAGGGCTGTCGTAGAGCTCTTCAGATAAAATACTGGCTTCGAAACCAAGTTGTTCGGCTTTGCTCTTCATTGCACGGAGTGCATCATCATTAGAAACCAGCGGGATATTTGTAACGTTTTCAAAATATATATCCTCGTTAGGTGTTTCGTTAAGCTCGTAGCCGGTTAAAGCATATTTGTCTAAAATCGCCTGGGCATCGGTAATAGTCGTAATATCTTTGTAAGTTGGGCCAGAGGCAATATAGTCAAATTGATTGCCTGGCACATCGGAAAATATTAGGCCAATAATTTTAGCAGGGTACAATTCTTTAGCTAAACCACCGCCTTTTAAGGCAGACAAATGCTTACGAACAGTGTTTAATTCTTGAATACTGCCGCCGGTTTTCAAAAAGTCATCGTACAGCCGCATAGCTTGTTGGCATTCTTTCATTGGCCAGCAAAGCAGAGCCGAGCCACCGCCAGAAACAATGACTATAACCAAATCTTTTTCAGTAACCTTTTTTGCCAAGTCTAAAATCTTTTCCGAGACTTCAACATTTTGGACTGAAGGGTGCGGGTGGGTGCCGGCGTAGGTGTCTATATATTCACAAGATGTCGGTGCTAGGCCAATGGCCACTCCACCTTTAATATTACTGCCTAAAATATCATCTAATTCTGCTGCTGCTAAGCATGAAGGTTTGCCAAATCCGACTACGTAAATATTTTCTATATTAGTTAAGTCAAACTCTTGGTCTTTTATGTGTAGGGTTTGGCCGTCGCTGCGCACCGCAGTACGGATGACTTGGGCAGTATCAACTGCGTCTAAGCCTGCTTCAATAATATCTAAAACTATTTCCCGCGGTTTACTGCCTGCTAGCTGGGTGCGGTTTTTGATCCATTGTTTATTCATGTTGCGTTAGGTGTTTACTGTGTTCTTGGTTTGCCCGACAATGAATTCTTGAATATTGCTTAGGGTGGTAGCCATAATTTCTGTCCGCGCTTCTTTAGTGTTAAAGGCAATATGCGGGGTAATTATTACTTTAGGATGATTAATTAGCACATGGTCATTTAAAAGGGTTTTGAATTTTTCATAGTCTGCTTGCCCAGAAGCAAATTCGTTTGAGCTCATAAACTGAGCTTCTTCCTTTAGTTCCTGCTCTCCTTCAATTACGTCGAGGGCCACACTTGCTAAAATTCCTTCATTGAGACCAGTTAAAATCGCTTCAGAATCGATTACATCACCACGCGAAGTGTTAATTAACAGAGCACCTTTTTTAACTTTCGAAATATTTTCTTGGTTCAAAAGATGGTGGGTGTCTTTGTTGGCTGGGACATGAAAAGTGATAATGTCGGCTTGTGCAAGTAGTTCATCTAGATTGTTGCAATAGCTAAAACCCAGCTCTCCAGCTTTGTCTTGGTTGGGAAAAGCATCGTAAGCAATTACATTTAGCTCAAAACCTTTGGCTATTTGAATAACATTTAGGCCAATTCGGCCTGTGCCTACAACACCCAAAGTTTTTCCTTGCAAATTAAATCCTTCAAACTGGTCCATACTCCAGTCATTGCGTTCTTTAATTTGTTCAATGGCATGAAAAGTTTTACGCGTTTGTCCGAGCATGAGTGCAAAAGTAAATTCTGCTACGGTGCGGGAGCCATATGCTGGCACATTGCAGACCGTTATGCCTTTGCTTTTAGCATGGGCAACGTCAATATGGTCAAAGCCAGTGGATCTGGTTACAAGTAGTTTCAGGTTAGGTAAAGAGTCAATGACTTCAGAACTCACCTTAGAATTTACGAAAATAGTAACAACTTCGGCATCTTTTGCTTGGGAGGAGGTACTGGCATCGAGTGCCTCGGGGGTGCAATCAGCTGGGTCATAGGTTAGGCCGGCTGTGACTGCCTGCTGTTCTAAAAATTTTTGGTCTTCTTCAGAAATTTCAAAATGATGAATTGTCATTTGGTGTTATTAATAGTTTTGCGGATCATAGTTTTACTGATAATCACTCCGACTAGCAAGAGAATTAAGTAAGTGCCGAAGAAATAAAGTAGGTGTGGGCGGAATGAGCGTGGTAATAGAGTCACTACAAAAATGCTATACCAAGATAAAATTGAAATAGTCCCGGAAATTGCTAGCTTGTTTATAATTGGTTCAATGCTTACTTTAGTTAGCTGAGTACCAATAAGATTTTTTAGTGCTGGGAATATGGAGCGCATAAAAAATTGCCCATTAATAAATACAACTGCCACCAGCGCAAGTTTGGTTTGCCAGCGTGGAGCAGCAAGCATTGGTAAGGATCCTTGTTCGGAGTATATAAGAGCGAAAATCATCAACCCAGAAATTATTAGTAAATATAACCCTAGCCAAATTACTTTGGAAAGCGTTCGTAAAAAACCGTAGTCTTCTCTAGTTAGTTGGCCTTTGCGTAAGATTTTAAAAAACGTAATGTCGCTAATTGTTGCCCCGCCTAGGCCTAGTGCGAAGCCGATCAAGTGAAAGGCAACAGCGATTTCTTGGTAGTCCATATAGATTAAAATTTTAGTTGATTAGTTTAAATTTATAAGGCTTGAATAATTAGCCAGTGCTGGTGTAGGCTGTGCTATGACTACGAAATTTGGCAAAGGCAGCCACCCCTTCTATCACCAGAATTAATCCAGCAGTATATATTAAGTCGCCAAAGAGCATGTTGCGGAAAAATGGCAGACCTAGCTCATATGAGTACATTAGTCCGGTAAAACTTTTCTCGTACCAGGGGGAATAGTACCAGACTACTGCATTAGTAATAAGGAAGAACAATAATGACGAACCTGCTGCGAAAAGACCAACTGAGAACAGGGAACGACTTTTAGCAGAAATCCACCCTGCTAACCCAATTATAGCAAAAGAGGCGTAAACACTTAACATTATTTGCCAGCCGTAAAATCCAATAACTAAATCGGACAGAAAAACAGCTGCGATTGGCAAGGTAAAGGCCCAGCGCTTGCCGAGGTAAAGACTACCAACCAAACCTATGGCAGCAACTGGAGTGAAATTAGGAAGATGAGGCAAGAGCCGCATTGCGGCGGCAAAAAATACCAGCGTTAGTGCAGCGAAGATAATAGTCTTTTCACGCATAACTGTAAAGTTAGTTGCTAGGGCCTTCGGGTGCAGCAAAATACCATTCAATAGTATCGCCGGCCTTAAGTTTATACTGGTCAGCACCTACTTGCGGCATAACCCCGTTAACTTTGTATTGCCAATATTTACCATCGGTGCCGTTGGTAATTCCTGCTATGCTTTCGACTAGCACTCCTAAGCCAGAATATGCTTTAGTAGACAAGCGTACTTGTTGGTCCAAGCTGTTTACTGACTGCAGTACCTCAAGGACTGTTTGGTTTTCAGGATTAGCAATCGCTTTATTAGCGTAGAGCCCTTCTATTGTTATTGATGCACTTTGTGTTTGTTTGCTGTCTATAACTTGGCTGTCAGTCTTAGGTTGATTCGTGCTATTTTTTAAAACAACAGGGAGCCCAAATATCAGCGCAGCGATAATAACAACTAATCCAATTATTTGCCAGACGATTTTTTTGTTCATATATAGTAGTTTAATTAGTTTAGTTAATTATCAAGGTTATCGTTATACGAAGGGGATAGTTCTCGCGCCTGTTCTAAGCTAGCGCTGTAGCGAGCCAGGCCATATAGTAAGCTGGACAAGCGGTTGAGGTAAGCCATTGTAGTTGATGATAAGACCTTTTCTTTACACGCCGCAATAACCATCCGCTCCGCTCGTCTGGAGACTGTTCGAGCGTAATCACACCACGCTGCGGTTGCGGTTGAACCTGGAACTACGAAGCCGTGCGGTGGCGGAATCATTCGTTCTATGTCGTCGATGGTTTTTTCGATGCTATCGACCTGTGTTTGAGAAATAGATTTCTCAGCACCTGATAGCTCTGCTTGTATAATAAATAAGCATTGCTGGGCTTCTAGTAATTCCGGTAGCACTTCACCAGAGATTGTTGGTAATAGATTAGCTCCGCCATTATACGCATTTGCTCGGCATAACCCCAGGAGAGAATTTAATTCATCTAGGGTACCTAAAGCTTCATAGATTAAGCTATCTTTTGGTAGTCTAACTTTACTGCCAAATAGACCTGACTCTCCACCATCACCTTTGCGTGTGTATAGCATATTTAGGCTGTTACTGGTTGGGTTACTGACTCCTTACTAATAATTTCTCCATTGGGAGTAAACTCTAATTCGCAAGCACCACCAGCACAGGCTAGTTCACGTTTTTGTTCTGTTTCATCGGTTCGCTCGTAAGCCAGAAGTTTGGAATAGTCTATTTCCGGAAATGCGGCACTAAGCTCATCGTACCTGTCTTTATCTATAACTTCATATGGGGCTAGCTGGTAAACATGGTCAAACCTTGGCAAGAAAGACAAGCCTCCAATAATTTCCCAATTTTCTTGGATCCAGTTCACTACAGCGATCCACTCATCTTCACCAACGGAAATAGTCGCTGAAGGGTTGTGCTCAGTGTAGTGTAGTTTTACTGTTTTCCAGTACTCCAATTGTTCTAATGCTGAAAAATCATCTTTAAATTTAGCATCACCAGGTGATTGGATTGGGAACTCTAATACATAAGTAGTGGCGCTATCTGCATTTTGACCGACTTCTGGGTAGTGTGGCACTCCTTGGTCGCGCAGCATTTTAAACAAAGAATCAGTCGCTGAAATACGCACTCGACGAACATAGTATTTGGCATGGCGTGGGTGGATTCCCGAGGAACAATTAAATGTTTGAGAAACTGTTCCCGAAGGTTTAACTGCCGTTACAGACATAGCCGGATTTATGCCAAAGCGCTTTGCGTATTCAGCATTGGTTTTTACAGCTGTATCGCGCATGGCTTGTAGTGTTTCTGGCGCCCTTGCGGCAGTTGAATCCCATTGCCCTGTTACAGACACGCCCAGCAAAGATTCCTCTTTACAATGCTTGGCCCATTCCTCGGAAATATAATTAAATTTAGTAAGCGATGCTTGGTAAGTGCCCAGAATGGCAGCCAGTCTGGCCTTGCGCACAAGACTGTCATGATTGTCATTAGCGCGTGCTATTACCTCAGATAAATTACAAAATTGTTTGGATTGCAAAATTATTTCCCCGCATGGGTTAGTGCCAACAGAGGCTTCTATCACACCTTCGGGGTTTAAAAATCCAACCGCTTGAAAATGTTTAAGTCTTCGTTTTGGCATGGTGTTGTGAAGAGTTCCTCGGTTAAAAATTCCTCTTTCCCCAGACCCACTTTTCATAAGGGCTACCCATTCATCCATTAACTCGGTGCTACTGGGTTTTGTTTCGTATACTGCTGAATTGTTAGCCACCATGCGGTGGGGTTCAGTTAGGAAGAATTGGCCTTTTTTCGCATCTCGTAAATCAGCATCGTCGAGGTCGGAAAGGCTAATCATGGCAGTCCGTCTGACCCCGCCTGCCACAACACATTCGCCAATTTTACAAATTATATCGTGGGCATCAATCGGCCGTAGGCGACGGCCTTGTCGATGTAAGATTTTTTCTCTAGCGAACTGCAGTAGGGAACGTAGCGGTTCTGGACCAGACGCTTTGCCTCCCATAACTTTTAGCCTTTCCCCAGCAGCTCTAATTTTAGAATAATCAAACTCTATATCGCCGCCGTTATACCAGGTTTTTAGACCTAATGTTAAAGCATCGCACCAACCTTCTTTGGAATCCCCAACAGTATGAGTTGTCACTGTAAAATTTTTAATCTGTTTTTGAATCTGTGGCAATTGTTCAATATTTTGGCTTTCAACAGTGAAACCAACCCCGCAGCCTTGCATAGACAAATACATTATTTCCGCAAAGTCCTCAATTTTGGTGGGCGCAATAAAAGTGCAATTGTAAGCGCAGGTGTTGCAGCGGCGAGCTGGTTCACCAGCGAATTGCATTAATCGCATAGAAGGCATGACTTCTTGGTTAAGAATCGCTTGGCGAATTTCTTCGTATTCTTTGGAAGTTAGTTTCTCCCCCAAATTTTCTTTCATAAACGCAACATAGCGGTTGACGGTTTCAATCCAGGTTTCGCGCCGATTTTCTGCCTCAATCCATCGTGCGTAAGTCCTTAGATAGACGAATTCTCCCAAAGCGTTCCCTTTAAAGTACTGTTTACTTTCTGCGGCCAGAAGCTTAACGTGCTCTGGGACTTCCCCGAATTTGTCGCGCATTTCCTCGTGCTCAGCGCGGTAGAGAATATAAGCTTTTGCGGTTGCAGCAAACCCTAGGGCCATAAGTTCCTTCTCGACTTCATCTTGCACACCTTCCACAGTCGGGATGAAAGACGTTTCCAGTAGTTTATTCGCTAATAACCTCTCGACGACTTTGCTCGTGACTTGCTCGGGGGACTGGGCTTGGAATTCACCAGCGGCTTTCATAGCCTTGGTAATAGCGGCGCTGATTTTCTCTGGATCAAACTTTGTTAAGTGGCCATCACGTTTGGTGATTTGAGTAATCCCCAGGTCTTGTGTTTGCTTCATAGGTTTATATACTATATATTGATATTGATCTATGTAAATTATAATATAGATGGTCATCTATGAACAAGAAAAAACTTGGGGATAAGCCCTCACAATTAAAAAAGGCTAACAAATTGGCCGTCACATACCCACGCCCGAAGTGGGTACCAGAGACTGTTTCTCAGGAAGAGGAACTTTGTCCGGATTGTTTTAAGGTCGTAGGGGAGCGGAGTCGCTACAAGCTGGTTTGCATGCTTGGAAAGACCTTAGCTGGTATGACCGTAAGCGAGCTTACTGAAAAAATGAACCTTCGCCAACCTACGGTAACGCATCATTTGCAGGTTTTACAATCTGTCCAGGCAGTTGAAAGCGAATCCCGCGGTAGGGAAAAAATTTACAAGTTAAATCGGACTGCTCACTGCTTTGAGGAGTGCAACATTCCTTACTAATTATAAAATTAGCTACTCTGTGGTTTGGCCGTCGAAATGTTCATCTTCGTCAGCTTCTGCCTCAGCTTTTGTGGTATGCACAGTGCCGTCTTTGTGGTTGGGAGGGGAATAGACAGTATAAAGCTTCATTACTTCACTAGAAGTATTGATGATGTTGTGCTCTACCCCAGAAGGAACAATCACAGCAAACCCATCGCTAATATTATGTTCAATACCATCCAAGATTGTTTTGCCGCTACCGGCTTCAATGCGGATGAATTGATCTAAATGATGCACTTCGCTGCCGATTTCTTCACCGGGCTGGAGGCTCATTAAAACTAGCTGGCTATTTTTAGCTGTGTAAAGTACCTTGCGGAAATTGTTGTTTTCGATCGAGTCTTGCTCGATATTGGTAATGTATCCATTCATGTTATTAATATATCATCTAGTAAGTTTGGGCACAATTTTCATACCTTAGGTTTCTGGGTCTTTGGGAGCTAAGTATAATCCTCGCAAAGTTTTTACACTATAATACAGAGCCATTAAAAATAATAAGCCTAACCCAATATTTGTTACTACAAATAGTTCGCCTTGCTGGTTTAGTCCTTCTTGTTGGTAGGCCAGCACCCCAAAAGTTTCACTTGTTAAGAAACCAATAGAGGAAATTACAACGTTAATTATTGCGTCCCACTTTTGCTTTGGATTTGTCAAGCCTGCACTTAGCCCTAAAGCTAGAATACCTGCTATGGATACAATAATGGGGATGTTAAGTATTTTATTGAAAGAGGGGAGCATAACCAACATTATTACCCCGGCAACCATAAACAAGAACCGTACGTTATTCCCGTAGTAATGCTGGGTATTTTGTTTAAGATATAGCGAGTTCATAATATGGGTGATGATAGGTGATTAATTCATCGGTCGGGATTATCCGACTACGAGTTTTACCTCGATGAGGTAGTCCGGTTGGTAGTAAATAGCCTTGCCACAAACCTCCTCCAACAGACAGTTCGAGATGCTCCAGGTCGGTTAATTGGTTTTCCAGCTTTACATTGTAGAGTCGATATCGACCGGAGGTAATACGGTGGCACTTTGCTGGATCAAATTTTATTTTAGTATGGACAAGGATTTCTCCAATTTGGTTTGCATATGGCCAAGCATAGGTCTGGTCATCTAGTCTTAATATTTTTGTGTCATGACTAGTTTCAAATAATTGGTAACTGCCTTGTTTAATTATTGTTATCATATTGCCTCCTTGAATATTTGTTTTGGAAGCACAATCCGAATTTGGTCATTCTCCGAGCTGGGGATGTTAATTGTACTTAGCACACTTGGTTGGTTTTTTATAATACTGGGTACCTGAATGTATATGTGGGTTGTTTTTGGTCCGCCCCACATTGCAACCTTAGATGGGGTTTTACCTGGTTTAGAGGCAACCCTATGCGCATGAGTTTTAGAATGTGTTGCGTGCATATATTTATAAAGTTAATTATTGGGTGAGGGCAGCTTTACTATGCTCAGCAAACTGCCTTTGCTAAGCGTGCTGGCTGACGTGTCGGTGGGCTTCGATCTGGAGCAAAGGCGCAACAAATACCAAAGCGTAACTCATCCACTGTTGCCAAGCGTTAAAAATGTGAGCATCAAACCATTGGATTATTGCAAAATCTAGAAGAATAACGATAGCTGCCCATGTAAAACCGTAGCCCAAACCTTGATCAAGATGTTCTGGGCGAGTGTTGCGTCCTAAGAAATATGCTGCTATACCTCCAACAACTGCAACGATGCCATGTGCCCATACTGGGTCCAGGCTTGCGAAGCTGGCTAAAATCCAAAGCAAACTTGCCATGATAGCCCATACCAACACACCGAACCCTAAAGCTTTAGACCAATTAAAAGTGTTCATAAAAAATTTCCTTTCAAATTAATTTTTTCGACCTTTGTTTAATGCGAGCATAATAGAGTGCTGCCCTTACTTACTGTATATACCCACAAAATAAAAACACCAGCATTATTGAAGAGTTTTAAAATAGTTTTTTTATGAGACGGGAATAAGTTGGTTTTTCTTGGCTTTTTCGGTTTATTTTAAGTGTTTAAATTTTTAAAAACGACGTCTGTTTAGACGTCGTAATTTTTATTTACCATTGCATTGTAGCCATAGACTTTCGAAGTAGATGGTCATAGCATGGACTATGTCCGGATCTTCAATAACAGTACCGGTTGGAATTTTTTTATTTAAAGAAATCAACACCACTTTATTGTCGTAAATAAAATTAGAAATACGCTTCAATTCAATATACGAAGGCAAGAACCTTGTGTGCCGCAATTGGCTCATGTCATTTTTTCTGAGTTCAGTTGCTAGCATGCTCGGAGGGGTAATCAGGCGAATTTTCAAGAATGATTTGTATCGTCTTTCAATAAAATCATCGAGAAAGTCTTGACCCATTATTTCAATAATGTCATCCCAAGAAATGAGGGCTAAGATGTTATGGTGAGTAGTAATTATGTCATCAAAGATTAGTTTTAATTCGTCTGTCCCTTCGTAGACTTTTATGCTCGGTTTATTTTCGGTCACACCGGCATGCATGCCATGCAAAGACGGAAGAATACTTCTAAGCGCAGCTTCCCGTTCTTTAAACGTAATTAATAATTTGTCAGGGTTCTCTGCAGACCATAATCGTTTGCCGTGTTTGGTATAGAAATTAAGCAAGCCGTGTTTGTGCATTTGCTCAGCAATTTGAGTAACAGTAGTTCTAGGCATATTCACTTTACTGGCCAGCTCCGATATAGACGCATCGCCAATTCTCAAAGCCGCTAGATAAATCTTAGCTTCGCTGCTATGAAAACCTAATTGTTCTATTACTTTTTGCAGGTGCATAGTTTTATTATACGCCGCTCAAAACTGATAGTCCAAGGCAGGTTGGCAATACAAAACCGACCGAAGTCGGATGTTGGTACCGCCACGGGGAATCGAACCCCGGTTGCCAGGATGAAAACCTGGCGTCCTAACCACTAGACGATGGCGGCGCGTGCAAAAGAATTTTAAATTTAACTATCAAAGTTTAGCATTGTTTGCTAAAAAAATCAACCGTGCTTGTGAGCATGGTTGATTTGATTTGGAGCGCTAGTCTAGCGTTAAGCTAGGTCTTCGTGGCTATGCCCTTTAGGGCTAGTAGCGAACCAAACCGAGAATACAGCTATTGCGACCACCAAGTGAATCCAATTAAGGTGTTCCACTACTTGGCCGATTTGTGAAGCGTGGGCTGTGATGATCACTGCAGCGAGCAAGTGATGCACGTAGCCTCGGCCGTATCCTCTAGTGAAGCGTTTAAGTACTCCTAAAGTGCTAGACATAACGTCCTTTCTTCTGCGTGCAAGTTTGGTAGGGCCACTCTTGCCGCAAATCCTCCATTAATTCCTGCCGCCGCGCTGTGCCTGGGAATGCACCTGGGCACCAGAAACGCGCCGGACGCTAGAGTATACTCCTCTGGGGAGGTTTTGTCAAGGCCCGTCCACTCCACCACTCTTGCAACAGAGTTCGTATGCATGGTACGATATGCATGATAACCCTTTGTTATGGTCTCCGAGAGACCCGAACAAAAAGCCGCCCTTTCGGGCGGCTTTAATTATTTGACTTCTCTTAAAGAGGAGAATATATTGTATATACCCCCTGGTGGGGGGTAAGAAAGGGTTATTAAAGATTTATGGGAAAAGCAGAGAATAAAATTGCCGCAGCTAATAAAGCCGACCTAGTAAAGCGTCTCCGCTATATTGAGGGACATGTGCGGGCTGTTGCGGGCATGGTTGAAAAAGACGCTTATTGTATGGATATCATCAACCAAAGCCATGCGGTTATTGAGGCGATGAAGAAAGTAAACTCACTTGTTCTAGAAGGGTATTTAGGAGAGTGTGTTTTAGATGCGAACAGTTCCAGTCCAACTAAGCGCAAAGAAGCTGTTAAAGAATTAATCAAGATTTATTCAAAGAAATAGGAGAGACAAATTATGGAAACACATAAAGTTATAATTGTTGGTTCTGGTCCTGCTGGGTTAACCGCAGCGCTCTATGCCGCTCGTGCTGAGCTTAATCCTTTAGTCATTGCTGGTATTCAACCTGGTGGTCAATTAACTATTACTACTGATGTAGAAAATTTTCCTGGCTTCCCAGAAGGAATACAGGGTCCCGAACTAATGCAGAATATTACTAAACAAGCTGAACGCTTTGGCGCAAAAATTGTTTACGAAACTGTGGTTAGTGCGGACTTTTCCAAGGACGGTGGTGTGCATACAATCAAAACAGATACTACAGAGTACAAGGCAGAGAGCGTCATTATTGCCACTGGCGCAGAGGTAATGTGGTTATGTTTGGAAAATGAAACTCGTCTGCGTGGCAAAGGAGTTACTGCCTGTGCTACTTGCGATGGTTTTTTCTTTAAAGATTTAGACATTGTCGTTATTGGCGGAGGAGATAGTGCTATGGAAGAAGCGAATTTTCTTACTAAATTCGGCAAAAGTGTGACTATTATTCACCGCCGTGATGAATTTCGCGCTTCAAAGATTATGCTTAAGCGTGCACAAGATAACCCGAAAATTAAGTTCATCACTGACGTAACCGTGCTAGATATTCTGGGAGAAAATTCAATGGCTGGCGTAAAAATTAAAGATAATAAAACAGGCGAGGAGCGCGACATTGCTGCTCAGGGCTACTTCGTAGCTATTGGGCACTCTCCAGCATCGAAGGTTTTTGCCGAAGCAGGTGTTGAAGTTGATGCCAAAGGATATATATTACCGAAGGAGTTCACCCAGACAAATATAGAAGGGGTTTTTGTAGCAGGCGATGTGCATGACCATCGATACCGCCAAGCTATTACCGCTGCTGGTGAAGGTTGTAAGGCGGCATTAGATGCCGAACACTACTTAACCGACAAAGCTGGGCATCAAGTTTAATAATTTTTGAAAATAAATTAAAGAAAAATTTATGACAAACAATCCATTTGAATCTGCTAAGAAACAACTTGATACTGCAGCCACTACTAGCAGCGCCGATCCCAAAATCGTTGAACGCCTAAAAATCCCTGATCGTTACATTGAGGTGTCCATTCCAGTGCAAATGGATAACGGTGAACAGAAAATCTTTTCCGGGTTCAGATCCCAGCACAACAACGCGCGTGGTCCTTACAAAGGTGGTATTAGATATCACCAAGATGTGAGTTTAGACGAAGTTAGAGCGCTAAGTTTTTGGATGACTTTTAAGAACGCTGTAGTCAATGTGCCATTCGGTGGCGGTAAAGGCGGTATTATTATAAATCCGAAGGAGTTAAGTGAAGGCGAACTTGAACGACTTAGTCGTGGTTACATGCGCCAGATGTTCCGGAACTTTGGTCCGGAAATAGATGTACCAGCACCAGACGTAAATACTACTGGGCAAATTATGGGTTGGATGCGCGATGAATTTGAAAAGCTTACCGGCACAACTGCTCCAGGAGTAATCACTGGTAAAGCAATTGAAGATGGTGGCAGCCAGGGTCGTACTGAAGCTACTGGTTTTGGTGGCGGTTATGTACTACGCGAAGCTATGAACGCTGGCCTAGTTCCAGGTGCTACTGCCGAAGGCGGTCGCAAAACTATTGCTATACAAGGTTTTGGTAATGTAGCCACATATTTAGCTGAATATGTTAAGGAACATGGCTTTAAAATTGTGGCTCTATCTGACAGCAAGGGTGGTATATATAGTGAAAATGGGATTGATTTGTCTGCGGCGGAAGCGCATAAAAAAGAAACTCGCGCTTTGAAAGGTCTTGCGGGTAGTACTGAAATAACCAATGAAGAACTTTTGGAATTAGACGTTGATGTTCTCGTTCCTGCGGCACTTGAAAACGTTCTCACGGGCGACAACGCTGCAAAAATTAAAGCCAAGTTTATTCTAGAAATGGCTAATGGCCCAACCACCCCAGAAGCAGATGAAACTTTTAAGCAAAACAATGTTACTGTTGTACCAGATATTCTTGCTAATAGTGGGGGAGTCTGTGTGAGTTATTTTGAATGGTATCAGAATCAAAACAGTGAAAGCTGGAGCAAGGAAGATGTATTGAAAAAATTGGATGAACATATGGTGGCAGCCTTTGCTGCAGTAAGGGAAGCTCAAGAAAAATACTCTTGCACTATGCGTACCGCAGCTTACATAGTGGCGTTGGAACGCATTGCCGCAGAAATGCAATAGCCATTTAAAAAATAGGCGCCTGAATTTCTTCAGGCGCCTTTGCATTTTAGCTAGAACTTGTACGTTACTGCGTAGGTTGCCCCGGGCTTGCTGGTACGAAGGTTGAAGTAATTCCACAAGCCCACAGAGAAGTGTCTGTTGAACACATAATCTACAGTGGCACCGTGTCGGTTTTCTAGCCAACGGCCTTTGCTGTTTTTTGCCATCTCACTGCGGTAACCAATACTAACCCGATTGTGCAGTTTGTATTGCACTGTAGGAATAGTTTTGACTACTAACGGCAATTGCCAGCTGATGTTAAAGTTAACCGGAGCGGCTACTGTTAGTTTTCGGACAGCTACTCGGGCTCCAACAGTAACAAAGCCTTGCGGGTCGGTGGTAGCCTGGTTCTTTAGAACTTGACCACCAAAACCATATGTTACAGACAGTACTTTGCTAACCTTCTGAGTTCGTTGCCAATTTACCCGTATGAGCTGGTCTTTGTTCCGTTTAATCCAATAATGGAAAAGCACGGAGTCTTTTTCAGCTACAGAGCGGGTGTAAACGAATTGATTCCAGTCATCAGGATCAATTCGGACAGAAATGTTGTTCTGGCTTTGACCATGGCACAGCAGGGTCAATATAAACAACAGCGACGTAAATACGATAGTTCTAAACATAATTTAATATTTCCTCCTGCGAGCCATGGTTCTTGACCATGACAGGGGAGTATATTATATTTATATTGAGTGGCAAATACCACCACATAGAATATTATAAAATAACTCTTATTTATGCGACAAATTCTTAATCAAGGCATCTTGGAACAGTTGGGTCTTTCACCGAATGAGGCCAAAATTTATTTAACCTTGCTGGAATACGGTGAGCGTGGGGTAGCTAGTATCTCTGTTGAAGCTGGCATACACCGACGCAATGTATATGATTCGTTAAAGCGTCTGTTAGACAAAGGGCTAGTACAACAGTCGTTAGATAGCAAAGAGAACACCTATGCGCCAGTAAATCCAAGTAAGTTATCGGAGATTATTGCTGAACAATCACAACAGCTAGAAGAGATAATGCCTGCTTTAGCTAAGCAGTTTGCCAAAAGTAAGCCACAGCAACAGGCGTTTATTTTACGCGGCTTAGAAGGGATGAAAATTGTTTGGAATATCATGGCAAAAGAAAAGAATAACATCTATAGTGTAGGGGCAAAAGGCCAATGGTTCGATCCAGCATTAACAGTAGCTCGAAAAAGATTTTTAAATGCATTGTCTAAAACTAGCGTGGGAATATATCTACTGCGCGACTATAATTTTGTACAGCAGGAAAAAGATTTCATAAAAAACTTTGAATATCCAAAAATAAAATCCCGAGTGTTGCCGAAAGATTACGATACTAGTTCCTCAATTAATATTTGTGGCGATTACGTTATCCTCTATAACTCGGTAACTATACTACGAGTACCAGTAGATACAACCTTTTACGTTATTAAAGACCGGGATTTAGCCGAAAGCTACCACAAGTGGTTTGATTTCATGTGGGAGATGTCAAAGGAAATAAAATAGGCGGCAACCAAAATAAACGTGTTAAAATAATAGTATGTACGACTGCATAATTATTGGAGCTGGGCCTGCGGGAATGACCGCGGCAATTTACACGGCACGGCGCAAACTCAAAACTTTGGTGCTCGCTAAAGAACCAGGCGGGCAAATGGTTTGGTCGGCTGACGTTGAAAACTACACTGGTTTCACCATGATTTCTGGTGCAGATTTAACTTTGCGTTTTCAAGAGCATATGGCGTCTTTGAGTGATGACCTAGAAGTTAAACTAGGAGTAGAAGTAACAAAGCTAGATAAGAATATAACTAGTTTCGTAATTGAAGATACTAAAGGCGGGGTTTATTATGCTAAATCCGTTATTATTGCCTCGGGAAAAGTACCACGGCATTTAGGTGTTCCTGGAGAGAAAGAGTTATTAGGCAAAGGCCTATCTATTTGCGCTACTTGCGATGGCCCTCTTTACCACGATAAAAATGTTGCTGTTGTTGGCGGTGGTAATTCTGCGATGGATGCAATTTGCGCACTTTCAAAAGTCGCCAAGCAGGTGTATGCCATTAATATGGCACAAGACTTCACCGGTGAAGGGGTGGTGAAAGATAAGATTATGAACTGCCCGAATGTGAAAACGTATCATTCCACAAAGGTGGTCAAGATTTCTGGTAAAGATAAGGTTGAAGGAATGACTATTGAATCAATCGGAAAACCACAGGAAGAGTTGGCTGTAGATGGAATTTTTGTAGAGATTGGTTATGAGCCGAGCGTGAACTTTGTCGATTCAGTAGAAAAGAATGAGCTTAATGAAATTAAGGTAGACAAAGATTTGCAAACTACTGTACCAGGAATTTTTGCAGCTGGGGATATAAATGATGCTTGGGGAGAACAAATTATTATTGCTTCTGGTGAAGGTGCTAAAGCTGCTATGGCTGTAACTAATTACTTATCGAAACAGAAATAATTAATATACGCATATATGTTACGTAGACCAGGAATTGAATTTGGTTCGGATTTTGATCCAGGAATCAAGCAAGATCTAGAGGAGCTAGTCCCTGAGAGTAATGTTATTCCATTTCCTCAAGCTGAAAGGGCGCCAGTAAAACCCAAGCCAGGGTCACATGCTGAATCAATGGCAATTTTAGAGAGCATGGGGTATAGGAATTTTAAGGAAGCAGAGCAGGCTATTCCAAGCACTGAATTAGAAGCCGAGCGGTTGCGCCGTATCTTAAAAATCACTCGAGCGACTGCTGCCAAAGAGGGTATTAATTTATACCAACCAGATGAAGAGCAAGAACAACAGGCCGCTGCCAAAGCCGCTTAACTAAAAAGACCCGTGAGGGTCTTTTAGATTTTTTACACAATTAGTTGTTTACACGTTCAACGTAAATTCCATCTCGGGTGTCTATGCGAACAGTATCGCCCTCTTTGATGAACATCGGT
>CAZYSI010000010.1:0-22640 GCA_964650345.1 uncultured Candidatus Saccharibacteria bacterium
TTTTATAAAGCTTAGAAAATCAGTATAATAAATCCATGAAAGTATACAACTTTGGCAGTAATCAAACTCCTGATAATACCTCGGGTAATAATAGAGGGATTAAAAAAACTTCTCGCCAGAAGTTTTCTTTAGCAAATTGGCGCGGCTGGGCTCGTGATCTCCCTTGGACAACCATTGGCACTTGGGGTTTTCGAGTCGGAGCTGCTGGGGTGTTGCTAGTTGCGTTTTTATTCATTTACTATAGCAGGCAGCTACCAGATCCGAATCGTTTGCTAGGAAGAGATGTTCCTGAGAGCACAAAAATTTACGCCCGTGATGAAACCTTGCTTTACGAAGTTCACGGTGAATACAAACGCACTCTCGTTAATCTAGAAGATGTTAGTGAAAATCTAAGAGACGCAACAATTGTCGCTGAAGACCGCAACTTTTATAAGCATGCTGGGATTTCTATTACCGGTCTCGCACGTGCAGTTATTGTAGACGTAATATATAGAGAAAAGCGCCAAGGTGGTAGTACAATTACGCAGCAGTTTGTAAAGAATGCTATGTTGTCGCGCGATAAATCTTTTTTACGTAAAATAAAAGAAATCATTCTATCTATTGAAGTTGAGGCACGCTTTAGTAAAGATGAAATCTTTAAGATGTACCTGAATGAAATTCCTTATGGACGTAATGCCTATGGCATAGAAGCGGCCGCACAAACTTATTTTGAAAAACCTGCCCGGGACTTAAGCTTGGCACAAAGCGCTTACTTGGCAGCACTACCACAAGCACCATCCTACTACAATCCAACCGGACCAAACTTTGACGCCCTTGATGCGCGCCAAAAATATATCCTAGGTCAAATGAAAGAGCTGGATTACATTACCGAAGAAGAGTACCAAGGTGCTTTAAACGAAGAGGTGCAGTTCTCAGCTGTAAAAAATTCAATCAAAGCCCCGCACTTTGTGCAATACATTCAAGACCACCTAGCTGACAAGTACGGTGAACAAACTCTAGAAGAAGGGGGGCTAAAAGTGTATACAACATTAGATCCTAAGCTGCAGGAAATCGCTGAAAAAGCGGTAGCAGATGGCGCAGCCAAGAATGTTTCTGGTGGAGGTCATAATGCCGCCCTGGTCGCTATGGACCCTAAAAACGGCCAAATCCTAGCCATGGTAGGAAGTAAGGACTACTTCGGGGAAAATTATCCAAAAAACTGTAATCCTAAAACTTGTTTATTCAGTCCGAATGTAAATATTGCTACTACCTTGCAGCAACCAGGCTCGAGCTTCAAACCCTATGCTTACGTAACTGCATTTGGTCGAGACTATAATTACTCACCAGCTTCTATGCTAGTTGACGTAAAAACAGATTTCGGCGGAGGTTACTCTCCAAACAACTTTAATCTTTCCCAGAACGGACCAGTGTCTATGCGCAAAGCATTGGCAGGCAGTTTAAACATACCGGCGGTAAAAACAATTGCTCTAGTAGGTGAAGACAAAGTTATAGAAACTGCGCGCAAGCTCGGAATCGAAAGTCAGTTTAAAGACTGTGGGCTATCTTTGGTGCTCGGTGGTTGTGATATTACTTTACTAGATCATACTGCAGCGTACGCAACACTTGCCAACAAAGGAAAGCGCAATGAAAAAACTGCAATTCTAAAAGTTGTTAGTCAGGAAGGAGAAACCTTAGAAGAATTCAAAGAAGATAGCGAACAAGTCTTAGACGAACAAGCTGTATATTTGTTAACGAATATTATGTCCGACAACAGCGCCCGAGCCTGGGTGTTTGGCGCTAGCTCGCCACTACAACTTGGTAATCGTCCGGTGGCAGCAAAAACCGGAACAACCCAAGATTTCCGTGACGGCTGGACTATGGGCTTCACCCCAAGCCTAGCTGCTGGGGTATGGACAGGAAATAACAACAATGCGTCCATGAAACGCGATGCCGTGGTTATGGCTGGGCCAATTTGGAATCAGTTTATGAAAGAAGCGCTAGCTGGAACAGAAATTGAACAATTCGACCGCCCTGGCGGAATAAAAGAAGTTACCGTTGATTCAATTTCTGGGAAATTACCTACCCAGTATTCATCCGGGACCAAGACCGAAGTATTTGCCGAATGGAACGTACCAACCGATTATGACGACCTGCATATTTCTAAAGAAGTAGGCGGCTCTATTTCTTTACCAACTTCCGAATCTGGTGAAGAGCCAATTAGTAGGGGTCGGTACTGTAAAGCCTTGCATAGCGAACGCCCGAAAAGTGCGAATTGGGAAAACCCAGTTATTGCTTGGGCATTAGCAAATGCCGATCAAGGCTACTGTTACCCAGATGGTAGTGGTATTGAAGACCCAGGAGGTAACAGTAAAGTTAATATTGCCTCCCCAAGTGATGGTGACTTAATTACTGACACCCCTGTAACAGTCACTGTAAATACTTCGGGAGACAACATTAATAGGGTTGAACTCTCTGTTGATGGTGAGACAGTTGCTACTACAGACAGTACTCCCTACCGATTCCGCTTGACCAAAGAATACCCAGATGGCTCACACACTATTACCGCCAGAGTCTTTTACGACGATGGAACTTCTGCAGCAGACAGCATAGATGTTCAATATGCAATTGGCCAAGGTGGAAGCTTGGATATGTCTATCTCGGGTGGTGGATCAGACTTTCCGTTAGACTTAACTGCAGAAAGCGCTTCACGCTACGACAGTGTTTCTTTCTACGCCCAAAGCGGAAGCAGTACTTTAAAGCTAGGAAATGGTTCAGTTTCTAGAAACGGCTCTACTTATATTTATTCATACACTTGGCAATCACCGCCATCTGCTGGTAGCTACTCAGTGTTTGCTAGATCAAGCACAGGAATAACAAGCAACCGGACAAGTATAGAGGTTCCATAACCAAGCTATGTAGTATTTAAAAAACCACTTGATCAAGTGGTTTTTTAAATCGTCATTTTTATGTAGCGTTCTGGTTCTTTCCCCAAACTCTCGGTGGTCACATGAGGAAATTGTTCTTGAATATACGTATGAACAAACTTGCGCTCATACTTTGGCATTGGCGGTAGAGAAATAGATTTCCCACTGCGCTTCATCTCGCTAATTTCATCTTTGACCATTTGCTTAATCTGATACTGTCTGTTTCGTTTGTAATCATCTACATCTATGGAGAACATTACCCGAGTGTCAGTGCCAGAATCTACTGGTGCGTGGTTGCCGCCAGTAGATTTGCTTATTTGTCGAGAGACCATGGCATGAACAACGTGTTCTAAAGCATACAGAGTTGTTCCTTGATGGCCTATTAATAACTTTGCGTCTCGGCTTCGAATATTAAGAACTAGACCACTAACTAAACTGTCCTCATACTCAACGCGTGCTTGAACACCTGCACGCTCTAGCACATCGTGAATCGTATCTTGTATGAATTGAATAGTTTCGTAATCTGCCATTTCAATTAACCCTAGTTAGATTTATGGATAAGCTCTTTTACATCATCAAGGGGATTCTTGTGGTTGAAGTAGTACTGCTGGCCGATTGCAAACAAGGTAGTGACGATCCAGTACAAAGGCAGTCCAGCTGGCAACCTCCAAGCAATATAAATGGAGACCAGGGGCAAAATAAACAAAGTAGGCATACTCATTGCCTTCATGGTTTCATCTTGATAACCTTGTTTCTTCTGCACCTGATACATCATCCAAGACTGCCAGAATTGAGCTACGCCCGCAACAATCGCAAACCAAATATTGGGGTTGGTTAAATCTACAATACCGAGCAAATCGTGGTTCAACAAACCAGGGTTATATACAAATGCATAGAGGCCATCGAGGTTTCCATTTAAGGCCTTAGAAAACACGTGGTACAGTGCAATCAAAATAGGCAGCTGAATCAAAATTGGCAAACAAGACGAAAATGGATTCACATTATTTTCTTTGTAAAACTCGGTTAGTGCTTTGGTTTGTTCAGCGCGATCACCTTTATGCTTCTCTCGTATTTCTGCCAGCCTTGGCTGTAGAGCAGACATTTCCCTTTGGCCCTTCAAAGACTTGTGCATGAAAGGCGCCAAAATAACACGAATTACTATGGTCACTAAAATAATAACCACGCCCATATCTTGACCCGGGATAGTGTTATATAACCAAACCAATAGATTAAGAATTGGTTCGTAAATTGCTGTATCGTATATTTGAGTTATTAAATTCCACATAAATTATTTGTATTTCTATTATTATAGTTTAGGAACCTGATCTACGCCAGGCTGAGAAAATGGGTTGCAGCGCACTATACGTTTAGTAGCCAAATAGCTTCCGCGAACGCTGCCGTGCTGGCTTAGTGCGTCTATTGCATATTTACTACACGTTGGGTAATAGCGACAGAATCCATATGGCCACCGAGCTTTGAACAAACCATGATCAGGAGATAATGTTTTCTGATATATTTTAATGATTAAGATTAGTATGTGTTTCATTGTTGCGGTATAAAATTACTGAAGTATTTTACTTACTGTTAGACTTTTTGCAACTGCGGCGCGCAGATCTGCTGCAGGAACTTTAGTAGCTGACGCTTTTACTATAAAAACATAATCACCGGGTTTAAATTTAGCAATATACTTACGCAGCTCTTCACGAATAATTCTTTTAACTCGGTTACGATCCACTGCTTTTTTAGAAACTCTAACCGAGGTGATAAGAGCTACTCGAGCCATATCTTTACCAGGGAGTAGTTTGATTACAAAGTAAGGGTTAAAAAAACTCCGCCCTCGGGCTGTTGTTTTTTTAACGTCAGCTGACTTAGAGAGGCGGTGTTTTTGGGATAACATAGTAATCGGTAATATACGGTATTAAACAGTGAGCTTAGCGCGGCCTTTAGCGCGGCGGCGAGCTAGCACTGCCCGACCGGTTCTAGTAAGCATGCGCTTCATAAACCCGTGTACTCGTTTTCGTTTTCTAACCTTGGGTTGATAAGTTCTTTTCATTGGGTAATTATACTTAAAGTTATCGCTAAAGTCAATTGGGGAGGCATATCCACACCCTGACCTGGATAGCAGGGATAAAATTTTCCTTAAATTTTGATAAATTTTTGCTTTAGCCACAAGTTCTCCCCAACTTTTACCCAATGAATTTAGTTTATGGCTTAAATAAGGCTAAAATTGACGTATTTTACATGTTGATAACTCTATGTAAAAATGAATTATTATGACTAATCAGCAACTTTGGCAAGCTATAATCGGGGACCTGGAAGTGACCTTAAGTAAGGGGAATTTCATCACTTGGTTCAAAAATACCGGAATTATAGAGAAAGCTGATGATTATATTACAGTAGGGGTGCCTAGTGATTTCGTAAAAAATTGGATTGCCAATAAATACCAGGCCAATTTACTAAAATCCCTAAAATCGATCGCTCCTGAAGTAAAAGCAATACGTTACTATGTTGGACACTTTAAGGCTGAGGATCAAAATCAACAAGTTCTTCCCAATACTAATAAAGACAAGAGTGCTGATACCTCAGCTGCCCCAGGGAAGACAACTGCTCAAGCTAAGATAGGCAGCTTAAATGCACAATATACTTTCGAAACTTTTGTCATTGGGCAAAACAATGAGTTAGCGCATGCTGCCAGCACAGCTGTAGCTAAAAACCCAGGTGCCCAGTATAATCCGTTGTTTATTTACGGAGGTGTGGGCCTAGGGAAAACTCATTTAATGCACGCGGTTGGTCACAAGCTACTTGCGACGAACCCAAGCCTAAAAATTTTATACGTTACTAGCGAAAAGTTTACCAACGATTACATTGCATCCATTTCCACTAAAAAAATAGATGAGTTTAAGCGTATGTACCGTAATGTTGATATGCTGCTAATTGATGACATTCAATTCATTGCAGGGAAAGAACAGACGCAGGAAGAATTTTTCCATACTTTTAACGAACTGCGTGACAAAGGAAAGCAGATTATTTTAACTGCGGATAGACTACCGAAAGACATACCTGCTATTGAACAAAGGTTGGTGTCTAGGTTTGAATGGGGGATGGTCGCAGATATTAGCGCCCCTAACCTAGAAACGCGCATGGCAATTCTCCAAACTAAATTAAATAAGAAGGGGGTTGTAGTTGAAGATGAGATTGTAGCGTTTATTGCTGAAAATGTTGTTAATAACATTCGTGAGCTTGAGGGGGCATTGAACAAATTACTAGTGTATCAACAAATTGAAAACAAACCGCTAACTTTGGATCAAGCTAAAAATATTTTGGCTAGTATCGTTAACGCCAAGAAGAAGGCGGTTACATTAACTAAAATTGCAGAGTCAGTAGCTAGATTTTATAGCATTACTATGGATGATTTGTTGAAACAGTCCCGCCGTAAGGAATATGTAAAACCTAGGCAAACCGCTATGTATATTGCTAGGAAAGAGCTTGAAAGTTCGTACCCTTCGATTGGTGAATTTTTTGGGGGTAGAGACCATACCACTGTGATGCATGGGGTGGAAAAGGTGGAAAAAGCAGTAGTTGCTAACGATGGAATTAGGCAGGAAATAGAATTAATCCTTGAAAAAATCTATGCATAACCTGTTAAGAACTTCTGTAAATGGTGTTGGTGAGGAATATCTAACCTCTGGATAAGTAACTAGTTATTCACACTAAATAATTTTATAAAAACTTTATCTGCACTTTATAAAATCTTTATCAGAACTTTATCCCGCTTTTAAACCTATTAACCCACAGGTATAAAAATTTTTATTCCTTTTAACTAAAGGAATAAAGTAGTAAAAAGTTGTGTTTATAAACATTTCCACACTCCTTATTATTATGTATTACTAATTTATTTAATTAATAAATAATGAAAATCATCTGTACTCAAGAAAATCTCCGTGCTGGCTTAGGGCAAGTTTCTAGAATCGTAGGTTCTAGTACAACCTTACCTATTTTGAATAACGTCCTTTTACAAACTGAGAATGGCCAGTTAAAAATTTCCGCAACTAATTTAGAGATGGGAATGAGTACTTTGGTTAGGTGTAAGATCGAACAAGAAGGTGGAGTGTGTATTACAGCAAAAGTTTTTCTTGACTTAGTAAATAACTTACCTAACGAAAATATCACGATTGAATCAAATGAATTAGAAACTTTTGTAAGCACTGACCGGTATCAGACAAAAATAAAGCATTTGCCCGCAGAGGACTTTCCTTTAATCCCAACAATCGAAGATGCGAGTACAGTGTCGGTGCCAGCCACAGAATTAAAGGAAGCCTTAGATTCAACTGCTTTTGCTGCCAGTACTAGTGAAACCCAACCAGAAATTTCAGGAATAGCATTGAAGTTTGAAAACAACCGCCTTATTGCAACAGCAACAGATCGTTATCGTTTAGCAGAAATAAGTGTTCCTGTTCAAACCCAGGCAGGGCGAGCAGTAATTGTCCCGCAAAGAAGCATTCTAGAATTATCCAGATTATTAGCTGCCGCTGCAGACCGAGTGCAATTAAATATTAGTTCGACCCAAATGGCAATTTCCGTAAACGGGACTTACTTGGTAACTCGGTTAATTGATGGTCAGTATCCTGAATATCAACAAATTATTCCAACTGAAAAGGGAACAATTGTTTCGGTCCAGCATTCCGAACTTACCTCAGCTCTGAAAACAAGTGGTATATTCTCGAAGGGGGCAGGAAGTGTTACTATGGAGATAGATGTAGAAAAGCAGGCTTTAAAGCTAAAATCCGCTTCCCAGGGGGTTGGGGAAAGCGAGGTTGAAATCCCTTGTGGTATTCAAGGATCATCGAGTTCAGTAATTCTTAATTACCGCTACGTACTTGATTTGCTCACTAACACAAGCCCTACAGATTTAGATATTAGTGTAATTGACGATACAAACCCAGTGGTATTTAGACCACAAGGAAAACCAAACTACTTGTACTTAATAATGCCGATCAGATTATAAAAATTTCTAAGCCCCATGAAAATTACTAACTTACAAATTAAAAATTTCCGTAACTATCCAGGTTTAGACTTAGCTATTACTAGTGATATGGTGGTGTTGTCTGGACCTAATGCAGTAGGTAAGACAAACTTAATGGAATCAATTTATTTTGGTTCATTATTTAAATCATTCCGGGACGACGCAGAATTTATTTTTTTACAAGGCTCCAACCAAGCAGAGATTAAAATTGAATTAGAGCAGAACGGCCAAGAACATTTATTAGAGGTGTTCTTAGAAAAACGTGATCGAATTTATGCAAATTTTAAGATTGATGGTGTAAAGAAAAAACGAAAGGAAGCTCAAGGGTTTTTGCGAGTAGTAATTTTTGAACCGACTGATGTAGATTTGTTTACTCAAATGCCAGAAGCCCGGCGTAAATATTTAAACATGGTGTTGTCCCAAAAGAGCGCTGAATATGTTGATAACCTTGCCCGCTACAAAAAAGTTCTTACTCAAAAGAATCGTTTACTACAAGACATTAAAGCAGGCAAGGCTACCGCCGAAGCTTTGCAGTCATGGAATGATCAGCTCGTGGAAATAGGTTCAGAAATTATTATGGACCGCAAAGCATTTATTAATTTTTTAAACCAACATATTTCTGAGGTTTATGCTGGAATTTCCCAGTTCCATAGAACAATCGATGTGGTGTATGAAACCTTACCAGGCGATACTCTAGAAGAAGTCCAAGATGAGTTTCGCAAGGCCTTAGAAAAACTTGGCCCACGAGAAATGGGTGCAGGAACTTCATTAATTGGGCCTCATCGCGATGACTTTGATTTGCAAAGCGAAGGAATTTATTTGGTGTCATTCTCTTCCCGCGGAGAACAACGTAGCCAAGTGCTAGCCTTAAAAATTCTCGAACTTGAATACTTGAGTGATGGTGAAGACACTCCAATCTTACTTCTCGACGATGTGCTTTCTGAACTTGATGATACCCGGCGCACATTCCTTTTGAAATATTTACAAGGCAAGTTCCAGACATTTATTACTACTACTCATCCACTGGAAATGGTTGGGCAACACGTAACACTAAGCCCTAGCGCGCAAGAAGCCAGCTAGGCTTTTTGTTCCCAGCTGGGTGGATAACCCCCTGGTATTTAAAAGAAAAAAGGGTATACTAATAGTAATTGCTGTGGGGTGGTCGATACCCATAGAAATATAAATTATTCGAATAATTTCTATATAATCATGAAAAATATTATGTACGTAATCGGGGTAGTATTCGTACTCCTTGGATTACTAGGTTTCGTAAATGACCCAATTCTTGGAATTTTTGAAGTGGACACTGTTCACAACCTAATCCACCTAGCCACAGGTATTCTTGCTTTGATCTTTACTGCTCAAGGCGAAGCACAGGGCCGCAAATTCTTCTTGATTTTTGGTGTTGTGTACGCTTTAGTAACCATCCTTGGTTTCTTAGGCGGCGATTCGGTTCTTGGAATAACAGTTGTTAATGGAGCAGATAACGTTCTTCATTTGCTTGTAACAGTTGTGTTCTTGGTCATTGGTTTGAAGAAACCAGCTTCTGGTGCTATGTCATCCGGTATGTAGTAGAGCAGCTGACTTCAAATTTAAAAACACCCCCGTGTAATACGAGGGTGTTTTTATAAATATTTTTTAAGTTTTGGATCTGATTGAAGTTTGCTTATTAAATGCTTTAACTCTTCTGAATATTTTTTATCTGCGACCAGAATAGATTCGGGCGTCACTACTATAATTAAATCCTTTACGTGCAGAGTGGTAACCAGCTGTTTATCTGTGTAGTTGTAAATAAGGCTGCCCTTAGTTTCATGATCTAACACCTTGCCCTTAGTAAGGTTTTCTAATTTTCCTGATTGAATATCCTTTACTACTGACCAGCGACCTACATCGGCCCAGTCGAAATTAGCTTTAATAGACAGTAGGTGCTTAGGGTGAGCGCGGAGAATATCTTCAAAATCAAACTCAGGCATTTGTGCGTAGTATTTTAGAATCATCATTTTTTGCTTTGGCTTGCCTACGTGCGGCTTAATCTTCATGAGTAAATCATAAGCCTTTGGTTTGTATTTTTTGTACAGCGCGAGAATGTGGTCTGAGTGAGAAATAAAGTAACCAGTGTTCCAGTAGTAGTTGTCTGACGAGAAAAATTTCTCTGCCTGCTTTTGGGTTGGCTTATCGGTAAATTGTTTAACAGAAAAAATGTTTTTGCTGCCAACTACAGCCTTGCCGCTTTGAATATAGCAGAAGCCTCTGTGTGCAGAAGTTGGTTTAATTCCCACTGCGATTAAAGACTTAGGGTTTTTCTTAATGTATTCAGCCCCAATTTTTAACGTGTCGTGGTAAAGATCGGCTTGGGTAATATGGTCATCTGCCCAGGCAGTAGCAAATATTTTGTCAGTACTGTTGTGCGCCATAATAAGAGCTGCTAAGCCTAAAGCAGGGCCGCGGTTTTTGCGCATTGGTTCTAGCGAATAGTGAGACTTTGGGACTAATGGTAATTGCTTTCGAATTTGAGTAGCATACGAGCTGCTGGTGGCAATAAATATCTGATTAGGCTTAGCTCCCTTGCGCACGCGCTTGTAAGTATGTTGGAGTAGGGTGTCGTCGCCAACAAACTTTAGGAGCTGTTTCGGGGTTTTTTTGCGACTAGCTGGCCAAAGGCGGGTTCCAGACCCGCCAGCGAAAATTATAATATTCATAAAAATGTATAAACTAAATCACTAAGGCTTAGGCCTCTCTTTGGTGCCATGTTGTTCGTAAAGTTCTAAAATTACTTTGGCAATATATTCTGGGTTAGGGACATTGTCGAATTCAAACCGTTCTGTTGCTCCAGCGGTTTGCACATATACAGTGCCGTAGTTTAGGATATTGCCGAAGAAACCCTTAATTTGCCCGGTAACATCTTCAATGGTTTCAATGTTCAACTCAGAGACTTCATGGAATAATAGTCCGGTCTGATCGATATCTACCACACGTTGTTCACTAACAACATGAATATTTAAATAATAGAGCACAAATACTATAAACAACGCCACGAGCAACCCCAAATAGAACACACTGTTAATAGTCGCACCTATGGCAGACATTGTAGCGCTGGTGTCAAAAACATCCGTGTCTATTAAAAGCAACTTAAATATTAATGGGAAAAAAGAAAGAACAGCGATTACTGCAACTTTAATAGCTAAACGAAACCAATGCTCACGGACCACTAAGACAATTTTTTCATCTGGTTGTTGGCTCGGGAATAATTGTTCGTGCATTTGGTAAGATTCCATGCTAATTAAAAAATTCTCATTAACGAAACAAAAGCAGTTAGTGTTCCTAATAAGAAAATGCCAGCAAAAATTAAACTGGTCATTAAGGTTAAGCTGCGATTACGACCGTAACGAATGAACACATAAATTGCCATTAAGCTAATAACCGCAAAGAATAGGATTACTATAAAAAATAGAACAGTAGCTATGGGTTTGAGTAAACTTTCGTCCATGATTTTAACAGAGTTTATAGTAGAGTTTGACTGCTTTGCTCGTTAGGGATTTCGTAGCCGAGGTGTTTGTATGCCAATTCCGTAGCTTGGCGACCCTTCGGGGTACGAGTAAGGAATCCAGAGCGAATTAAGAAAGGTTCGTGAACATCAGCAATTGTATCTTCTTCTTCACCCGTTGAAGCGGCAATTGTATTTAACCCAACAGGGCCACCTTTAAAGGTTTCAATAATAGTAGAGAGAATTTTCCGGTCATGCTTATCTAGTCCAAATTCATCAACTTCTAGCATTAGTAAAGCTTTTTCTGCATCCTCCATGTTAATTGTATCATGACCACTAACTTGGGCGAAGTCGCGTACTCGTTTAAGTAGTCGGTTGCTAATTCTTGGTGTGTAGCGGCTGCGTTTGGCAATGGCCTCGGCGGCATCGGTGTTAACTTGGGTTTTCAAAATGCGCGCGCTACGATCAACAATTTTTTGTAGGTCAGTATGGTCGTAGTAATCAAGGTGATAAATCATGCCGAAGCGATCTCGTAGGGGAGCGGAGATAGACCCAATACGAGTAGTGGCGCCGATTAAAGTAAACTTTGGTAGTTCCATGCGCACGCTGCGTGCTCCCGGTCCTTTGCCGACCATAATGTCGAGAGCGCCGTCTTCTAGGGCTGGGTACAAAACTTCCTCTGCTACTTTGTTAAGACGGTGAATTTCATCGACAAACAAAATATCGCCATCATGTAGGTTGGTAAGTAGTGAAGCAATGTCCCCTGGGCGTTCGATTGCTGGGCCAGATGTCACTTTAATTCCTGCTCCTACTTCGCGAGCAACAATATGAGCTAAAGTGGTTTTGCCTAAACCAGGTGGACCGTACAAGAGTAAATGTTCCAAAGCCTCGCGTCTTAGTTTCGCAGCTTGTATGACAATGTCTAAATTAGACTTTAAAGCAGTCTGCCCGACAAAGTCTTGCAAGGTTTGAGGCCTTAAGGTTGCTTCCAGTCCTTGGTCTTCTGGTGTGGAAGTCTGATCTAAAATTGTTTCGGAATCGCTAGAAGTAATCATTTATAAGAGTCTAGTTAGAAGAGTTGGAGTTGTCTTCGGCTGGGTCGCCTACAAAGAATCCAGGAGGAAGGTCTCCTGGTTTGGTACCGGCTGGCACAAACACTTCTTGTTTATGAAATAGAGCAGGGGGTTGGTACACTGAGTAAAAGTTGTCATGAGTTGGTTCCTTCCCTTTGCGGGTAACAGTGCGTTTCCAAGTAGCTTTCATAGAACCATCACCTTTTTTGTCATAAGCGTATGGTGTGCCTAGTTCAATTTTGCGGCCATCGTAAGTGCCATAGAAGTCAAAAATTAAATAATTTTCATCTTTTAAGTATGGCCAAATTAAAATACTATTACCAGTGTCATTGGTGAACTTCAAGTCTTGCACCCCTGGGTAGATCGTGGCGTCTGTTCCTTGCGGTGCATAGTATTGCACGGCGTAGGAGTGGTTGCGCCGCGCAGTAATTGGCAAGCCAGCATGCATAGCAGCGCGGAAGGTAGTTGAAGATACTTGGCATAAGCCACCACCAAATTCTGGGACTGTTCCGGTGGCTTTAATAACTAGTTCAGGTTTGAACCCGGTTGAAGCCTCCACTGGACCGAGATATTTGTTAAAGCTAAATTCTTCCCCAGGTTTTACTATAACTCCCTCTATCTTTTTTAACCCCACGCGAATGTTGTGGCGCCTATTAGCTGGGCTACCGTTAAATTTAGATTCGCCGCGGCCAATTAATTCTTTAATGCCTAACTTGTTTAAGCTCCCTAAAGAATTTTTTGGCTGAGTAGCGCGTACGGTTAAATCTATTGTAGTTTCGCCATTGCTAAGAGCTTCGATAATTTTTAGAGTGCTGCCGTAGCGGTCTAAGGATTTGCCAGTCTGAGGGGGAGTAAATTCAGTTACGCGACCAGCATCATTAATCTTCATGGCTGGTTCGCTAGCTTGGGCATTAACACTAGAAGCAATGGTGTTTGTCCATTCGTAAACAGCGGCTGGGTTGAATTTAAAAGCACGCATTGGAATTTTGAGCTGACGATCATGGAGCCAAGCGTTTAAAAATTCCTTCAAGGATGCTCCGGGAATATGTTCAGTTTTTCCAATTAACGAATAAGCCGGACGATTGTAAACCCCACGCCATTCGGTTACTAGGTTAGCTGGTACTGTAGCAGTTGTGACAGTGTCGGTTGAAGTTACTGGGCTATAAGTAGGTACTGGTTTTTGGTCGAACGGAGCAGCCTTAACTTGTTTTGGCATAGCCATAATAACAGTAGACGCCACCAGTAAAGATGTCGTCAAAAAAATGGGTAGAGTGGTTGGGTTGTTATTTAATTTGGTCAGTGGCTTTATTGTCACGGTGTAAATAAATTAAGTTGGTATTTTTTGGTAGATCAGGTAGAATCTTGTCTGCCCATTCGATTACAGTAATAGTTTTAGGATGTCCCCACCATTCTGTTATTCCTAAACCTTTGACTTCTTGGAAATTTTTAACGCGATATAAATCGAGGTGATAGAAAAATCTACTATCTGGCATTTCGAACTGCTGCATCATTATGAATGTGGGACTTGAAATGGTTTGTCGAATGCCTAGCGCTTTTCCCAGTGCCTTTGTAAAAGTGGTTTTCCCACTACCTAAGGAGCCTATTAAGCCATAGATTTCACCGCCTTTTATTTTCTTGGCAATCTGACGGGCTGCACTCTCTGCTTGGCTTAAAGGGATTTTAGATTTAGGCATCAAAATTTGATTTTATCTATATATATTGTAGCCGGATTGACCCTGTTCGTAAACTGCGGTATAGTAATAGGCTATATGGAAAACTTACCTATAATCTTAAAGAATATTAGTGAATCAAAACGGGTGGCTTTGGTGTTGCCTGAACAGCTTAGCGTAGACAGCTTTTGTGCTGGCCTTGCCTTGGCTTACAGCTTGCCAAATGCGATGATTTTTTCCGCCACTCCTTCTCTACCAGAACTTCCATTTTTATCTGGCTTACCACGTGTGGCTAGCGGCTTGAGTGAAAGCGATCAATTAGTAATTAAAATTTCTAACAAAAACACTCAGGCTAAAGACTTACGCTATGAACAAACTAATGACGGGCTAGCTATCTATATTAGTCCAAGTCAGGGACAGTTTACTGAAAGAGATGTATTGGTTTTGCCCTCGGCTGCTAACTTTGATTTAGTGATTGTTTTAGGCGCTGCTAATTTCGAGCAGCTGGGTAAAATCTACACTGAGAACACTAAATTATTTTTTAACACCCCGACTATTAATATAGACAACAATCCAAGCAATGAATTCTACTGCACTTTGAATTTTGTTAATACAACCGCCAGCAGTTTATGTGAAGTAGTTATGGATATTATAGAAGGAATGCCCCGTGGTCAAGGGAAGGGATTGCTAAAGGAGCCAGTGGCAACAGTTTTGCTTGCCGGCATAGTTAACCAGACTGCTAGTTTTCGTGATCCGAAAACTACTCCCGCAGCTTTACAGAAAGCGTCTCGGTTGGTTGAAGCAGGTGCGAAGCAACAAGATATTATTCAGCATATGTTTAAAACTAAACCATTGCCACTGCTTCAGCTTTGGGGTCGAGCCTTGGCGCGGTTGACTGCCTATCCAGATAAACAAGCCTTAATGGCTGTGGTCACTGCTTCAGATTTAGAAAAGACACACGAATCAACTGAGTCTCTTGCAATTGTATTACGCGATATTATAGAGATGGTAACTGGCTACTCTTTAGTAGCTTTTTTGGCAGAATTGCCAGCAGGTAAGGGCGTGCAAGTATTGTTGGCTGGTTTGCCGTTTGAAAAATTGGAACAAATGGCTCAGCAGCTTAGTGGCGGCAATGAAGCTATAAAGCCGCAAACTCTGGGGGGAAAGTATCTATATGTCTCTGTAAACGCTCCCGGAGCTAGTCTGTCTGACGTACAAGCAAAGTTTGCGCAACTCATTGAATCAAGAAGTATTGTGGTATAATTAAGGCCAGAAGGCCTTCTTTTTTTGAAATAAAATTTTGCTATAGAAACAAAAATGTCGAATTTTTTATCTAGTAATCCTAAAGATTTAGCGCGCGTTTTAGAAGATGAAAAACGTTCTATTGAAGAGCGTGAAGCCCAGGGCCGCGCCGGGTCACTTGGTTATGAATATGTAAATTTACAAAATTTCCCGCTAGACTTAACTGCGTTGGCAGTATTCACAGAGCAAGAGGCAAAAGCGACTGAGGCCGTACCGTTTTTTAAAGATAAGCATGATGTACGAGTTGGTACCAATAACCCAAACAACTCAGCTTTGAATGCAAAGCTAAAAGAAATTGCGGGAGAGTACAATGTTAAAGTTTATTTTATTTCTAACTCCAGTTATCAGGCGACGTTGAAGTTCTACGATAAAGTTGTTCGTCCGACTTCACTATTTCAAGAAACAATTTCATTTGGGAAAGATCCAGTGAAAGATCTGCAGGGTTTACTTGATGGTCAATCTTCAGCCTCAGAGAAACTAAACGCTATTTTTGGCAATGCGGTTAATCAGAATTCTTCGGACATTCACTTGGAGCCAGAAGATCATATTGTGAAAGTACGGTTTCGCATTGATGGGGTGCTGCACGATGCGGCGCAATTACCTAAGACAGGGTATCGGCCGATTTTATCGCGTATTAAGTTGTTAGCAAAATTAAAATTGAATATAGAAAATGAATCACAAGACGGCCGTTTTACTGTTATGAATAACAACGAACCCCTAGATGTGCGTGTATCGGTTTTACCTTCCAGTTTTGGGGAAGCAATTGTCATGCGTTTGTTGGGAGTTGGAGCAATTAATTTGGGCGTCGCTGATTTAGGTTTAACTGGGCGTGCGTCCGAGATTGTAAAGGAACAGCTTGCTAAACCTAATGGCATGATTTTAACTACTGGCCCAACTGGTAGTGGTAAAACTACGACTTTGTATGCGTTTTTGAAAGAGTTAAATGACCCTGGCGTAAAAATTATTACATTGGAAGACCCTGTGGAATATAAGGTAGAAGGGATTCAGCAAACACCAATCGACCATCGAGTAGATTTTAACTTTGCTAAGGGGCTGCGCGCTGTGCTGCGCCAAGACCCTGATATCGTAATGGTTGGTGAAATTCGCGACCCGGAAACTGCAGAAACCGCTTTGCAAGCTGCGTTAACTGGTCATGTGGTGTTGTCCACTTTGCACACGAATGATGCTGCAGGGGCAGTGCCTCGTTTGGTTACGATGGGAGTAAAACCATTTACAATCGCGCCAGCCTTGAATGTAATATTAGCTCAGCGTTTGCTTCGTAGAATTTGTCAGGACTGCATTAAGCCTGCTGTGGTGCCCGCACCAATGATGGAAAAAGTACAGCAAATTTTAAATGACATCCCCAAAGCGGCTGGGGTGGACTTGCCGGCGAAGTTGGAATTTTTTAACTCTGCCGGGTGTGACAAATGTGCTGGCTTGGGCTACAAAGGACGTATTAGTGTATACGAAGTAATTGAGGTTAACGATGTTTTGAGAGAATTAATTTTAAAAGAACCATCTGGTATGGATATTAAAAAGGCCGCTCGAGAGAATGGCACTATGACCATGACTCAAGACGGCTTACTTAAAGCTTTGGCAAAAATTACAGACGTGGAAGAAGTGTTTAGAGTTGTTGGGTAGTAAAAAAAAATCCGCATTGGCGGATTTTATTTAATTACAAAACTTGATTAAATTATACCACTTATTGACAAAAACCAATAAATATAGTATAGTTCATGGTTACGAATTTAGCCATGTTGCGTAACATATGCTGTATTTGGCTATGTCATTTTAGACACGACAACAAACTTTGGAGGAAAAACCATGAAGAGTATTTTTAATTTTGCAGTTGGTGCTTTGTTTATAATCAGCTACATCGTTATGGGAGTCATCTTCGGTAGCGGGCAGATCATAACAAAGACTGTTTCGGCGAGTTCGACTGCTCGGGTTAAGTCCGAGCAGCAGATCAAAGCCGACTTCAATCAGCTAGCAGGTGTAATTGATGCGACGGCAGCATCTCGTCGGACAACAGGCCTATCTAATACTGGTAAGCCGTTGCCTGGTGATCAACCTGTTTTTTTGCTTAAGTCGAGCCATGAATTCATTCGTCGCGGCGAGACTTTGAATTTGTCACTCGTTTCTATGGTGAACCGATCTACCCCGCTGTACATATACGGACAGATTCAGAAACCAGGCGAGACGGGCGGCGAGTTCGACGGCACTCAGCCGGTTCGCTATTATCAAGCGGACAACAACAACCACGGCTTTGTAAATGAGCTTCGGCCGTTTAGCGAGATAAAACTTCTTTCTCGGTTGTTCACTGGAGAGGATTCGCTAGGCCGACACACATTTAATGTCGTTGTCGTGGATACAGCTGGCCGGTTGGTGCAACAATTGATCGTCGACATCTATTTGGTTAACGCTGGGCAATACGGTCGACACTACTACGTTCAGTCCGCACAGCCAATGACTAATGAATTCATGATGACCGGTCGATTTCCGACCAACATCCCGATCTACTATATCGTGGGAGCTCCCGATGCTGGTTCTATTATGACCGGGCCTGATCCACAGTCAGCGGCTTACTCAGATGGAACTAATGTCGTGGTCTGGGGCGCGGGCATGGAGTTTCCGCGGACAACATCTTTGGATGTCTTCATGTGGTCGCCAGGGTCGCGTTACGCTATCGTCAAGCCGCATGTTTGGGCTCAAGACTCCCCGCCCCAGTAATGAGGGCGGGCATGGACGCAGTTAGCAAGAAACGCAAATCAGCTCGAGGTAGTGATCTATATACACTACCTCGGGCGCTTTTTTTATACCCAAAAAACAGCTACAATTAGAGGAGAAATTAGTATTTTATGCCTAAAAAAGCTGCCCCAAATAGATATATGTTAATAGATGGTAATGCCTTAGTGCATCGTGGTTACCATGCCATTCCAGCGCTCAATACCAAAGACGGCGAACCAACTAATGCCGTCTATGGCTTTACTATGATTTTGCTGCGCGCAATTAAGGAATTAAAGCCAACACATATTGCTTGTAGTTTTGACTTAGCTGGTCCAACTTTTCGCGATGAAATGTATGCTGACTACAAAGCCACGCGCGTGCGCGGTGACGATGAATTGTACGCGCAGTTCCCGCGCGTCAAAGAAGTGGTGAAGAGTTTGAATATCCCGATTTTTGAAATTGCCGGTTACGAAGCAGACGACGTACTCGGTACCTTGGCTACCCATATTTGCGAGCAGCATCCGAACGGTGACTGTGAAGTTATGATTGCCACAGGTGATCTCGATAGCTTGCAACTCGTGAACGAATGCGTAAAAATTTACACTTTGCGCAAGGGTTTGGGTGACACCACAGTTTACGACATTGATGCAGTAAAAGAACGCTATGGTCTTTCTCCAAAACAAATGATTGACTACAAAGCGTTGCGCGGGGATCCGTCTGACAATATTAAGGGAGTAGCAGGAATCGGGGAGAAGACTGCCAGCCAGCTTATATCTGACTTTGAAAGTTTAGAAAATCTTTATAAGCAAATTAAGCTCGGCAACACTGAAGACAAAGTTAAGCCGCGCGTTTTGAAGCTGCTCACGGAAGGGGAGGATGCGGCCAGACAAAGTTATGATCTATCTAAAATTGTTTGCGAAGTCCCTCTCGAAATTGATATTAAGCCGTATGAATTTAGCAAAACTCATTTAAGTAAGACCATTAAGCTGTTCCAGCAATTGGAGTTTAAATCTTTAGTCGATAAACTTCCGAAGAATTATATCGGAATTATTCCAGTAGTGGACACAGAGCGGGTGGACACCATAGATGATGGCATGTTTCAAGGAGTAGGTAATGTATCAGAAATTGGAAAGCAAAAATATACTTTAATAGATACTAAAGAAAAACTTGGGAAGTTGCTGCCAAATTTGAGTAAACAGGATTTAATTGCAATAGACACAGAGACTGACCAGTTGTATCCGATTGACGCCAATGTTATTGGTACGTCAATTTCTTTCAAGACCGGTGAAGCTTACTACATTACCCGGCAGATTATTGATAGTAGTCCAGAGCTAAAGGGAATTATTGAAAGCGAGAGTATGGCCAAAGTTGGGCATAACATGAAGTATGATTTTCTGACTTTAGGTAATGCGAATATTAAGCTGCATCCGATGAGTTTCGATACCATGATTGCATCATACGTTTTAAACGCTGGTACTCGCCAACATGGCTTAGATTCTTTGGTGTTCAACGAGCTCGGCTATCAGATGCAATCGATTGAAGAGTTGATTGGCAAAGGCAAGAACCAAATTTCTATGGCCGAGGTAGATTTGGAAAAAGTGAGTTGGTATGCAGCAGAAGATGCTGATATGACTTTGCGCTTGAAAGAAATTTTTGAACCGGAAATTAAGAAGTTAGAACTCGAAAAGATTTTTTACGATATCGAAATGCCGCTAATTGAGGTACTGGCCTCCATGGAGCGATTCGGTGTAAAGTTAGATGTTGGTTTGCTAGAAGAACTATCGGAGCGAGCGGAAAAAGAAATCTTACAACTAGAAAAAGATATTTACAAGCTAGCTGGCGAAGAATTTAATATTGGCTCACCGAAACAATTGCAGGAAATTCTGTTTGAAAAGTTAGCGTTAACTTCTGGTAAGCGTAACAAGACTGGGTTGTCTACCGCAGCTGGTGTGCTTGAGCAATTAGTGGGGGAACATCCAATTATTGAAAAGATTCTATCTTATCGTGAATTAACTAAATTGCAGTCAACATATTTACAAGCGCTGCCAGCATTGGTTAACGTGCGCACGGGACGAGTACATACTAGTTACAATCAAACAGTAGCGGCGACTGGTCGTTTGTCTAGCACAGATCCTAATTTACAAAACATCCCTATTCGCGGGCAAGGTATTGGTTCGGAAATACGCAAAGCTTTCGTTGCAGAAAAAGGCTTTAAACTAGTCTCTGTAGACTATTCGCAGATGGAGCTGCGTATTGTTGCTCACTTGGCTCAGGATGAGAATATGATGGAAGTGTTCCAAAAGAACGAAGACATTCATACTAACACTGCCTCCGCTGTGTTCGACGTGTTGCCTGGCGAAGTTACTGATGATATGCGTCGCGATGCCAAAACCATTAACTTTGGTATTTTGTATGGTTTGTCCAGCTTTGGTTTAGCTAGCCGTATTGGCGCTGTGTCTCGTACTGATGCCAAAGAATTTATTGATAAATATTTTGAAGAATATTTAGGTGTGCAAGAATGGATTGAAAATATTAAAGCTGAAGTGAACGAAAAAGGATATATCCGCCATGAGTTAGGTCGTATTCGTAAGTTCCCAGAAATTAAGTCTAGCCAATTCTTTGTGCGCGCTGCTGCTGAACGCGCGGCAATCAACTTCCCAATTCAAGGTTTGCAAGCAGATATTTTAAAGATTGCCATGTTGAACATCCACAAAGAAATTAAAGGCAAAGAAGATCGAATTAAAATGTTAATGCAGGTGCACGACGAACTTGTGTTTGAAGTAAAGGAAGATGAAGTAGAGAGGTGGATAAAAAGAATAAAGCCCCTAATGGAAAGGGCTTACGAGCTAAGCGTACCTGTGGTGGCTGAAGCCAAAGTTGGTGACAACTGGGGCGAGATGAAGAAGATGTAATTGTTAAGTTATCCGGAAATTCCGGGTAACTCGAAAACTTTATCAAAACTTTAGAATTTCTTTATAAAAGATTTGGTTTTTCTTTAAGTAGACTTTATCGGTCGTATGCTATGGTATTAATATAAGAATTATCAGCTGTTGCATTTCTGCAACAACTTGAAAGAATGCTATGAATACCGAAGTAAAAACTGGCGAAATTATTATTTATAAGAACCAAAATGGACCTACTATTAAGGTTCGGCTAGTGGATGAAACGATTTGGCTTAATCAGGCTCAAATGGCTGAGCTTTTTGGCAAAGATAGAGATACTATTTCTGAACACATCCAAAATAAATATAAAGACGCTGAATTAAGCCAAAACCCAACTACCCGGAAATTCCGGGTAGTTCGAAATGAAGGCTCCAGACAAGTTGAGCGTGAAATAGAGTTCTATAACTTAGATATGATTATCTCCGTATTTGGGCAACGCAGCGGCTGAGGGATTATCTACTAAAAGGATATGCCATCAACAAAGACAGGCTGAAAGATGGGAAGTTGGCAAAAGTAAAGGAATTACAGCAAGCTGTGCAGGTCATTCAAAATACGATTCGTAATAAGCAAGTAGAAGGGTACGAGAAGGAAGTCCTGAATATTATTACTGAATACGCTAGTACTTGGACTGCATTGTATCAGTATGACCAAGACAGTTTGGCGCCAGACATGGTGACCAAGAAAACCACAGCTTTGGATTATGAGAAAATTACGCGCTCAGTTGAGCGATTTCGGGAGAGACTAAAGAAAAATAAACAGGCTAGTAATTTATTTGGTCGCGAAGTGGGGAGCAAATTGAAAGGACTACTTGGAAACATAGAACAAACTTTTGATGGCCGTGAGTTATATCGTTCTCTGGAAGAGAAAGCTGCTCATTTATTATACTTCGCAATTAAAGATCATCCGTTTACAGATGGCAACAAACGCATTGGCGCGTTAATGTTTATGTTGTACCTGATAGAAAATAATCGGGTCTACAATCGCAAGGGCGAGAAGTTAATTAACGACAATACGCTAACTGCCCTGACGTTACTAATTGCTGAAAGCCCGCCACGACAAAAAGAAGTGATGGTGAACTTAGTTGCCAGCTTGATTCAGAAGAAATAACAATTTAAAAGCCACCCCGTTAGGGTGGCTTTATAGATTTATTTTCCAAGTTTACCGATGGCTTTAGCTAGGCGAGACTTGCGGCGGGAAGCAGTGTTTTTGTGAATCACATTTTTCTTCACAGCTTTGTCTAGCGCTGACATGGCTTTCTTCAGGCTTTCAGATGCATCCTTTGTAGATCCTGCGGTAATATGACCACGAGTTTCTTTTACTGCACTTTTAAACTTGAACTTGGTGCGAGTGTTAATTACATTGCGGCGGCGAGACTGACGCATCGCCTTATTTGCAGATTTAGTATTAGGCATTTAATTAAATTAGTTATGCGCGATATGCCGCGCGGCTTGCCCACACAAACCCTTATCTAATTGACACGGAAGATAGGGAAATTGTTAAAGCCTATCTATTATAT
>CAZYSI010000011.1:0-20229 GCA_964650345.1 uncultured Candidatus Saccharibacteria bacterium
AACAGAGCCATAGGTAGTTTGGAGAGTGTAAGTATCTGCATATTGTCCGCTGCCACCATTACCACCATTTGCACTACCCCCTGCACCTCCTGCTCCACCAGCAGTATAAGCCGCGCCATTAGATCCATTAGCTGTGGTACCAGCTCCACCTCCACCTCCGCCGGAAATGGTATAGTAAGAACCATTACCACCATTACCACCGGAATATTTAGTATCGCCAACACCAGAAGCTGCAGCACCACCAGTACCCCCCAACAAAGTACATTCAAATGGAGCGTAGCCACAGCCACCACCGCCTCCGCCTTTAGCCATTACAGTGCCTGAGCTAGAAAACCAAGAGTCACCACCAACACTACCATCAGCACCACCTGTACCAACTGTTACAGTATAACTTTGCCCAGGAGTCACTGCTATGGCATTCTTCTTTGAATAAGCGCCGCCGCCTCCGCCGCCTCCATTAAAGTAGCCGCTACCGCCACCAGCTCCCCAAACTTCTACATCTACTGAAGTAACTCCACCTGGAGCTACCCACGTTCCAGTTGCAGTGTAAACAGTAGCAGAAGACCCTGAAGAACCACCACCACCTGGCCCTTGGGTAATTACTTGACCTAAAGTTATGAAGCCCCAACAAGAGCCATTGTTTCCTAAATTAAACAATAGTTTATTATTCCCAACCAAAGTTTGGCCGCCGCTACAGCCAGCATCTTTTACTTTGACATAAGACAAACTAGGAGTAGCGTTAAAAGTAACATAGAATTGTGCATCAGGAGATTCACTTCTTACAAAGATCGGTTGGGAATCAGTCCCAGTCAATGTTAAAGTGCCAGCAAAAGTTACGGTATCTGCCTCACCAAATTCAAGAATAGCACCCGCGGTAGTACTGGTAAGGTTATTAAGAGTCATTGTCCCGCCAACAGAAACCTGAAGATCTGAACTTAGTGGAGCCATAACTATGGTACCGCTGTTATGAGTGAATCCAGAAGTGGCAAAAAAATTACCAGTAATTGTTAAAGTGGTAGGAGCAGTGAAAGTCCCAGAACTTAGAAGGAAATTATGCGCTGTAATATTCCCCCCTGCTGTAAAAGCATTACTTCCTTTATTAAGGGTGAGTCCATAATAAGTAAGAGCAGGTACAGTTGTCCCAGTAGTCGCTGCTGAAGCAAACTCTACAGTACCAGTTGAAGGTAAAAAGTTGCCTGTTGCTACCAGCACTGAAGCACCATTGCCTGTCAAAGTTAAGGTATAGGCGCCACCAGCGCTGAAATTCCTCGTGGAATCGATAGTTAAAGATGTTAACTTAATAGAAGTGGCTTGTGATACACCAATAGCTCCATAAACTTCTTCGCTACCAAAACTGTTAACTGTATTATTAGCGGTGTTATACTCACCCTTAATCCAATCCGCAGAACGAACTGAGTCTGAAACTCTAATTTCATCTTGAGACCCACTGTAATAAGTACCACCATTTGGACGATACCCCATATTGAAATCAAGATTTGTTTTTGGTGTGAATGCACCAATATTTGAGGTATCTAAAGATTGGGCTGTACCATTGTGATACAATGCTACCGCTCCGCTAGATTTATTGTAAGTGAAGGCCACATGTTGCCAACTGCTGGTAGTAAGTGGGGTGCCAGTGGTTTGAAAAGTATGATTACTACCGCCGGAATCTACAACATTAACGAAAATTTTGCCGCTTGAGGGGTAGTTCCACATATGCACTCCAAAGGCGCTACCATTCCCCCATTCGATTAATGGTCTAAACCCACCGACGTCGCTTGGATTAAACCAGCCGCTAACAGTAATTCCCGCGCCACTGCTTACATCTAGACTAGAAGAAGCTGTAGCAACTATTCTACTACTAGTACCGTTGTAGCTTGCGCCGCCATCAACTTTACCACTAGCTGCGCTAGCGCTAGTATTGGTGGTTGTATTATTGTTAGTAGTTGAATCAGTAACGCTTAAAGAGCTACCATTTGGCAAATGCCACACTCCTTTATAATTACTATCCCAAACACTTGTTGGAGCCTGGTTATCTGTTGCCGAAAGGTTGTTATAGTACATATAGAAATAATCTGTACTATTATTACTAACCGTTGGCACCTTCACCCAGATTAGAGATGTACCAGATTCATCCCACTTTTCAATTTGATAACTTAATGCTGTAGTCCCGTCTGCATCTACAAAACGAATATCTTCACCATCACTGCGAGTTTTTGCATAGTCAATTTCTGATGAGGTTACTGAGACTAAAATCGGGAAGCTGGTCAGATTACCAGACAACCCTGAGTTATTCATGGTAATCTTTCGGCGTGCTAACCAAGAAGAGTTACAAGCTGTAGAAGAAATATTACACCAAGGATCTATGGTGTTAGAAATTTGTACATTTCCTAAATCCTGTTTAGTACCATTATTGTCGGTAATATACTGAGAAGTCGTACCAGAAAATACTATTGTTCCTGCGCCTTTAGTAACGGTCGCTCCACTGGTAACAGTCAAATCCCCTTTCATAGTCAGAGTAGAGGCCGGCATGGTGTAAGTACCGCTTCCACCCAAGGTTAAGCCGTAGAAAGTTGTAGCAGTAACATTGGCAGTGGAGCCAGTATAGCGAACAATATTAGACCCACTAGGGGTAAAAGTTCCAGAAATTGAAAGTGGCGTGCCTGTACCAGAGAGAGTAATAGTGCCGCTAGTTGGCGCTAATGTAGCTAAAGAACTGACTGTTAATGTACCTGAAACAGTATAACTTGTATTAGCAGTAACGGTAGCGCTAGAAGCAATTGTTAAGTTATTAAAGGTAAGTTGAGTACCTGAGTTAGAAATTACCGCACCATTATTAAAGGTCTGGGTTCCTGTATTAGCAGTAAATGTCGCACTGCTAGAGTTAGTTAAAGTTCCCTTTACTGTATAACTAGTATTACCGGTAACTGTCGCACTGCTAGCAATGGTTAAACTTTGAAATGAGAGTGTGCCTGAGTTAGATATAGAAGCTCCATTATTCAAAGTAATTGTGCCACTAGTTGGGTTGAGAACCCCTGAAGCGCCTACAGTCAAAGCTAACGCAACAGTAAAGCTAGTATTAGCTGTTACTGTAGCTGAGCTAGCTACAGTAAAATTATAAAAAGTAAGTTGGGTTCCGGAGTTGGTAATTGTCGAACTATTATTAAACGTTTGTGTACCTGAGCTCGCTGTAAAAGTACCAGTAGAGCTATTGGTCAAAGTTCCGGCAACTGAATAGCTAGTGTTACCAGTAACTGTGGCACCGGAAGCAATGGTAAGATTTTGAAATATAAGCGAGCCTGAATTAGTAATTGAACTTCCAGTATTCATAGTAATGGTTGTTCCAGAAGTAGGGGTAAATGTCCCAGAAACATTAAATACTCCACCAACGGTTGCAGTGGCAGTTGACCCTGTAATAGAGCCGCTAATTTTTAATCCCCCACTTCCTGCGCTACCGTAAGTTAAATTACTTAGCGCTTGTCCGCTACCTGCGTAGTCAACTGTAAGATTTGTTAAAGTCTTAGTAGTAAAGTTATATTGCGTATTGAAATCTGCAGTTGCGGAAGTGCGCGTGACTTTAGCAGTACCAGTCCCAGTAATGGTAGCGCTAGTTCCTGTAATTACATTTGCAGCTGCTGGTGTAAAGGTACTTGAGCTACCAATAGTGAATGTTCCCCCGCTCCCCACACTAAAACTACCAGTACTAGTAACAGCAGCAGAACTTGCAGTTGTCACATTATAAAAAGTTAAAGTACCGGAGTTTGCAATATCAGCACCATTGTTTAAGGTAATTGTTCCAGAAGTTGGTGTCATAGTACCAGCGCCGGTCACAGTCAGAGTTCCTGCCACAGTTGCATTTTGAGCTGTAGTACCTAAATTACCACTTACTTTCAAGCCAGTGTAAGTAGTGTTTCTAATGGCCCCATTTGTACCGCTGTATTCCACAGTACTGCTGGTACCATTAAGAGTAGTGGTTGATGTCCCTGTGCCACTAATAGACCAAGTTGTTGTCCCGCTTAAGACTAAAGTCCCAGATTGTGCACCAGTAGCCATTGTAAAAGTTGCCGTATTATTAGCGTTTGGTAAAGAGGTGCTAATTACTTTCGTGGTAAGAGTCCCTGACTGTAATTCAAAAGTTGGGTTATTATAAGCAGACCCATTGGCATATCCAATAAGTGAAAAGACTGGCTGCGATTGACCAACTACTATATTTAAATTACTTATTGTAGAAATTAGTTTATTAGTTACTGTACTGCTTGGAGTAACTGTCTCCCCTATAAACAGCGAGTTAGCCGTCACTGTACCACTGCCAGTACCGTTTTGGATTGTTGCCTGAGTTGCCGTACCAGCAGTACCAACCATGGTGATAGCATTGGTGACCGTAAGAGTTTGTCCGCTATCTACTTTAAGCACTCCTGCTGTGACTGCAGCGGCCGTAGTGCCAAACTTTAAAGCCGACACTGTAGTGCTGGCAGTAACAGTAATATTTGCAGTGCCATTAATCACAGCTGTGTCTGCTGAGCCTGGAACACCACCACCACAACTTGTCCAACTAGAAGCACTATTCCAGTTACCGTTGCCACTAGTAATAGACTGGCAGGTGTAAGCAGCGGGGGTATAATATACCGTAATTTGAACATGGTCTAAAAATGCATCTGCTGCTATAGCATCGGCATAAACATAAAGCATTACACCGAAATCACTACCATTTATGTCGCCTACTACGTAACCTGTAGACCAAGTATCAGAAGCACCACCATATCCTACATATCCTTCTATATCTGGCCAATATCCAGCAGAGGCTTTGTTATCCCCTGCAGGCGACCCTCCTAGATGCAAGGAGACATAGCCATCTTTAATTACGCTATTTTGATTAGAATATTGCTCCATATCTACCACAACACCATCTATGGTAGAACCAGCTGGGATACTAAAACCAAAGCCTTCTAAAAATAAATAGTAAGAACACCAATCGCCTTTTAATGACAGGTCAGCATAAGCGTCATTGCTTGAATAAGTGTTAGATGGTGTGCCCCAATCTTCGTTAGTACCACAACCAACACTTGCGGTATAACTACTAGAAGGACTATAAGGACCTGCTGTAGCAGCATAGGCCTCGCGAGAGGTGCCAGCAAAGATACAAAAAGCCAAAAGCACAAAAAACCCTACAAATAGTAGACTCTTAAATCTACACAATACTGTAAAAATATTTTGTGAGTGTACCTGAAGGTTTTCGCTACTCATGTCTTTATTCATTTGTATTTTTGTTTCAGAACAATCAGTTACTTTCACTGATTTTGCGATTTTAATATTCATATTATATCACATTGAAATGATTTTGTCCAATATTTTAAACTATTTTATGACTATGGTGATTCTACCGGTGGATCTGATGGTTGCTCAGTAGGAGGATTAGCAACAGAATCTTGTGGGTCATTTTGCGATGGAGCATCGCTGTTGTCACTGCTGCCACCAGTATTTTCCCCTGCTACACTACCATCATCAGGACTAACTGGAAAACGTGGAGCGTCTAGACTCATAAACGTTGAGGCGTTTTTTACCGCCAAAGCAGTCCAACTTAACTTTATATCTTGAGTGGCCGGCTTATTTAACACAATAGTAAAGCCAAACTTACTCTTGTTAGTAATTACGAAAGCAGTTGGATCAGAAAGGAATTGTTGGGCAGCTGCCACGGCATTATTGCGCAGCTCTTCTCTAGCAGATTCGCTTAACGAGGTCTGATCTACATCCTGCTCAAAACTAATCGAAGCACTAACAATTGGCTGGGCCAAATACTCGCGTCCAAAGGTAACGTCCACACTTTGAGCACCAGCTTTGACTACAGCGAAACCAGCGGTATCTGAAGTAAAGTATGGGGTACCAAAGAACTCAACGTCAGAGTTGAATGAAAGCAGATCGCCAATAGCGCGAATCGAATCTACTTGCAAACCACCATTGAACATAGTCACAGATGCAACTTCCAGTCCCCCGTCTGCGGTTGCTGATGAAAGGAAGTCAGTTCGTAAATTCTTAGTTGTAACATTTGGAGTAATTACCTCGGCACCAGCTACAACCAAGTCAGTTTGAACCTGAGACAAGTTGTCGTAATCTAAGTTTGGTAATTGTGCCAACAAATGTTCCAAAATTTGTGATGAAGCTTGAACTGTTTGCTCTGAGTTTGAATAATCAAAGATTAGACCGGCAAGTTCGCTTTCAATCCGAGCGCCGCTATAATTACTTGCCTTTACAAATACTTCAATCTTTCCACTACCTCCTGAGAAACTTTCCAAGGCTTGACCAATAACCGGGCCGGCCTTAGTAGCTTTCATAGCAACACCTGGAGTAGAAGAAGAGGTTAAGAAGTCACCCGGTTCAATAACACCGTTCTCATTACTCACTTTCACTGGCACACGACCAGCCAAGGCAATAGGTCGAGGATTTTCATGAGGTGCAAAAATTTCATCACCATAAGCCACTGCCGGAGCGGTGGAAACTACGCCCATAATTGTGTCTTGGTATGCTCCTGTCGAACGCGCCACCCATGCTTTAGAAGTATGATAACCATCTAAAGAAATCTGCTCAGCAGACCTACCAACTACTACTACTTCCCCTACTGTTAATGTTGGGTCATCGCTACCAAAATATTCAGCAACGTCAGAAGGCGCACCACTACAGTCTACAATCTCATCGTTATTAGCTTGTCCTGCAGATGAATGACACAAAGCAGTTGTATTCTGTGTGCCAGGGAGAGAAATAAATAATGAGCCATCAGCTTCAAAATGAGCCTTTACAGTGTCTGCACTTTGTCCATTGCCCGTTGAATCCGATTCAATCGAGAATACTGACTGCGAGACTGTACTTTCTTCTGTGTTTATGTACAGAGGGATAATGTTGTCTGCATCTGCAGCTAATAGGTCATGCCGGCCTGCGGAAGAAATAGTATATTTACTAGTTCCAGCGTTCTTTAAGTTTATGAAGTTACCGCTAGCAAAACTTCCACCGCCATTTCCCAAATCCATAAGTAAAGCATTACCGGTATACGTAGAAGTTTCTTGATAAATATAAACCATGTCTGCGCTAGTCGCATTGTCTGTATAGGCACGAATAGCATTACCACGCGCTTTAGTAGTTGCATCAGTTCCATTATCTAAGTCAGCAAATACTGCAGCTGGTGCGGCTTGAGCTGCAGCCTGCGCAGTAGTAGTGGCTTGAATACCAAAGGTATAACCATACGACGCAATAGCAGTGTTAGTACCATTAACATTGGTACCCGAGTATGCCTGTACTTCTAACCCGCGAACAGTTTGACCACTATCAAGAGATGTGTTGTCTACCATTCGGATGAATTGACCTACATGAGTACCAGCTGTAGTTGAATCAATAATATTCACATTGCGGGAACCATAAACGTACCCACTAGCAGTGGTATTTTTTAAATTGGTGTTAACTATCATGCCACGACTAGAATCATTTGTAAGAGCAGCGCTGGTGGTTTTAGCATAAGTGCCTGGCACGGAAGCTTTATCCATTTGCGCCCCCCAAGCATACACAGTTCCACTGCCTCCAGTTCCTCCTGGGAAAATGCGCGCCTTTACAAAGTTGCTTGCACCAGAAAAAGTTTGCGTAACCGTGAAGCGTTGCCAGCTTGTGGTGGCAGTGTGAGTCACGGCAGTACCAGTGGTGCTGTTGGCCGTGGCACAACTGGTAGCTCCAGCATCGATACGCATATCAAAGCTTTGAGTTCCTGAAGTTGAGCGAGCCCAAACACTAAAAGTGAAGGTGTCTGAACCTGGGGCTGTGCTAGTAAACTGACAAACATCACCGCCGCTAGATGATGTTGCTAAGCTTTCGGCTGTAGCGCTGCCATCAGGAGCAGTTTGAGTATCTGCTGTTGGTGCGGTAACATTTGTCTTTGTCCAAGAAGCGTTATCGAACGCTTCGCTACGGACTAAATGATTCTCATACTTACCAAAGCCACCAAATGGTGTAGTAATATAACTTGCATTTTGCAGAGTTAACGAACCGGTATTCGAAACAGCCAGCTTCGAACTGTCGCTCACACGTAAATCTAATAATCTATTCAAGCCATTGCCAGTAGTGGCTGCTGTTTCGGTAACGTTAACATCCAAAGCCCGATACGAAGCAGATGAAGATTGGTTAACGGTTGGGGTAATACGCATACCATATTCCAATCCCGAAGATGCAGTTAAGCTATCCCCTGTTAAAATTAAGTTTGCTGTGGTGGTACTTTGCAAATCCGCATACACACTGCCATCAGCTTGGGTTAAGCGGATCTGTGGATTAGATGCATCTAGAACATCTAATTTTCTGTCAGGACCAGTTGTGCCAACACCAACCCTCATAACCCCAGAACCAGCATCATACACAACCAAACCAGTCGCCCCTGCATTAGTACAGTTAAGACAAACATTCAAATAATCATTTGTTGTGTCATTCATGTAAAGATTTGCATACCCAGTGGAAACCCCGGTACTGTCTCTAATAATCGTCCCGTATTCATCATCTTCACCTTTAAACTCTATAAATCCTTGACCAGCAGAACCAGCAGTAGTATCAAACAGCAAACGGCCGCTAGCAGCGACATAAATATCTGCGATTTCTGTTCCTTCAGTGGCACCCAATATTCTTACTGAAGAAGAGTTGCTGTTTGAATCTACAGTTAGCTTTGCAGCTGGTGACGATGTTCCAATTCCCACATTCCCAGCATCAAAGATAGCAGCATAGTTGTTTGTTCCTGTAGTGGCGGTGGCATATAATGCGACATTAGTACCACTCCCACCATGAGTATTACTGAAGTAACCACCATAGGTTGTCTGGGAACCGCTGGCATTGTTCCCACTAAGCGCAACATTAATACCTTTTTGACCTGTCGCACCAGCAGTGCCACTTGAACTTAAGCTAAGCATACTTCCTGTACTTAAACCATTAGCTGTAATTTGCTGAATCACACCTGTGGTTGCACTGTTTGCAGTCATCTGAAGGATACCAGCGCCAGTGTACACACCAGAAGTTGTAATGTTTAAACCACTACCAACAGTTGCAGCACCCATTTGAAGATCAATGAGTTCACCTGAAGCATTCAAGTTAGCGCCACCGCCTGTAATGGATAGACCTGTCCCTGTTGTTTGTCCGGTCATAGAAATGGCTTGAATATTTCCAGTATAAGAAGCAGTGTTGTTAGTAAAGTTAACCAAAGTGCCGGCAGTAGATGCAGAGCCTGTTGCATTCAACAAACCACCGGTACCACTGTAGTTCCCAGAGGCTAATAACTGCACAATACCATTTGTGACAGCGCCAGTTGTGGCAGAAGTAACTTTGAATGCGGATCCAGAGGTTAGTCCTGTTGCAGAAGAAGTAACCGTTAGGTTATCGGTGGTGGTAGTTGCACCCCAGTCTAGTGTTTGTACTGTAGTACCCATATTAATAGCACCATTTCCAGATGGGTCACCAATAGTATCCCAAGCACCACCTCCGCCACAACCAGTACAAGTACCTACTATAGTTACGTTGCCATCAAAGAAAGAATCACCATCAACTTCAAGATCGTCAGTAATTAACAGGTCGTTGGCTGCATCAAGGCTGTGATTTGTAGTCCCTGTACCTAATCTAGAATATGTTGTTGCAGTAGCAGAACCAACTTGTAAAATTGATGAAATAGTGGCAATACCAGTTATGCTTGCAGTACCACCAGAAGGAACAACTGTGAGGTTACCACCTGAGGTTGTAAGTAAGTCTACGTAATTGGTAGGACTACCATCTGAGTCATTGTAGGTTAGACGAAGGTTGTTGCCAGAAGCATCGTTAACTTCCAAAGCACGACCAGGAGCAGTGGTGCCAATACCCACATTACCACCTGTTAAGATAGCTGCGTAGTTGGTAGTTCCACCAGTCACTGTTGCATACAAACCGTAGTTAGTAACTGCTGTTCCTGAAGCAGTGAAATATCCCCCATAATGAGTAGTTGTTCCTGTGGTAGATAGATTACCATTTGCATCAGCATATAAACCGTACGCTGTGTTAGCTAAATTGGCATTTCCTGCTGATGCTGAATAATTATATAAGTAAGCACCGTAGGTTGTGAGTACTGAACCAGCACTAACCGAAGTTAAAGTTGGCGATACCCCTACAGAAGAACTAATTCCATAAGCGAGGATTGTATCTCCACCTACACCGCTATTTAATATTGGGGTTCCACTGACTGTATTTGAGGAACCATACAAATCTATACCACTTGCGCCAGTAGTCAAAGTTAAACCTGTTGCCGTTACAGTATTGTTTATTCCGCGATAAACTATGCTATCCCCACCAGATACAGTCGCTGTTGGTGTAAGTGTTTGAGCAATGTTAGAAATTGACAAACTGCCTGTACCAGACGCAGTGTTTGCAATATTTATTACAGAACTGCTTTCATTGGCATCATTCGCCTGAGTAATATCTATAATTCTTGAGTTGTCATTGCCGGTTGTACCAGCTAGGGCAAAGAGGTAGTCAGAGACTGGGGATTGTTGTGAACCAATCTGTCCAGAAGTGTTAATTTGGAACAAGTCACCAGAACCTACGGTAAAGAGTGAGTTAGGAGAGGTATCCCCTATACCGACGTTTCCTGATGTGTTAATTGTTAAGAATGGATTAGTACCCGTAGTGGTTCCGTCACCAATTTGGAAAATATCATCATCATCATTACCACCATCTTCTACTACACCAGCCCAGAAATCGGTATCACTGTCTGCATCTGTGAATAATATAGAGGCATCATTTTTAATGATAGTAATATCTGAAGTAAAGGTCTTAGCTCCTGCAAAAGTTTGGGTTGTAGTCGTAACCACACCACCAAAAGAAGCATCTGCTGGTTGAAGATTAAGAACCTGACCGGTTAGGGTTGCTCCATTAGCATTTGGAGTTGCTCCAATAGTAGTCAAGGTTATATCACCTGTGTTTGTGCCACTAGATGAACCTGAAAAGTTAGAGAAAGCCCCTGCCCCATCACAAGTTAGAGCCCCAGAGGTAGTAATGGTACAACCAGTTGAACCACTGCCTCCGGCAAATAGAATGGAACCGGTAGAAGTAGCTCCAATAGAAACTGTTCCTGCTCCTTTCGCATCAATGGTTAGATTTTCATCTGTGCCAGAGGATATAACTGCTAAGGCAAGACCGCCAGCTGCTGCAGCTGAAGTGATCTTTAAACCAGTAGCACTGGAGGCAGTGTTGGTATCTACTTGAAGAGCGTAATTTGAACCGGATCGAGCAACGGTTAATGCTGTTGCAGATTGTACTGTGGTATTTTGTGCTCCTGTGTTGGTGATTCCTACCACTGCAGCAATGGCACCAGAAGAGTTAACCTGGAACAAGTCGCCCGAGCCAACAGTTAACAACGCAGCAGGAGAAACATCGCCAATACCAATGTTGCCCGAGCTAAGTCCGACAATAGATGCAGATGTATATGGAGCAGTTAATGCGGTTGATTTACCTATCATAAACGCACCATCTCCACCAATCGTAAAGTTGTTAGTTAAAGTATTACTCGTATCCCAATGGTTTATAGAAAATAAGTCATTAGAATCAACAATTTGTGACATCCGCCAAGCATTCTTAGTTGCATCATCTCTGACAAATGAAGAACCATTGTATTTAGTATTGGTGAACCATGCATACTGATTAGACGCAGTTGTTCCAAAATAGGTATTGAAGGCTGATGCAGTAGCACTAGATAGCTGCATGTAGGAATTAGAGCCTACCGCTGGCAAAGAAACAGTAAAAGTATTATTAGGTGAAGCAGTCCCAACACCAACACGGGAATTAGTTGTATCAATGTCAAACAAGCCAGAGTTAACATTAAAGGCAGTTGTTGATGAAGATAAAGTTAAAGCTGCTGCACCGGAAGTTGAGGTTAGGCTTAAGGCGCCAGTTGTTAGCGTTAATCCATTAGAAGCAGTTAAAGTACCAGCGGAAGTAATTGTTCCAGAAGACGTTGTAGAAATGTTGCCGCTAGTTGTTATATTATCCCCCGCTGTTGCTGGCTGCACAGTTGTACCAGATCGAGACCAATAACCAACAGATCCTGTGGATGGACCGGTAATATTACCGTCACAAGTTAAAGCCCCCGAGGTAGTAATAGTACAACCAGTTGAACCACTGCCTCCGGCAAACAGAATAGAACCAGTAGAAGTAGCTCCAATAGAAACAGTGCCACTTCCTTTTGCATCTAAAGTTAGGTTCTCATTTGAACCAGAAGAAATTGTTGCCAGAGCTAATCCTCCACCTGCTGCGGCTGCAGTTACTTTCAATCCAGTTGCTGAACTTGCAGTATTGGTATCTACTTGCAACGCATAATCGGTTCCGCTTCGTGCAACAGTTAATGCTGTAGTGGATTGTCCCGTAGTAACATTAACCTTCCCATCGCCGCTTACCGCATTAGCTACAAACGAATACGCCGAAGAAACTAATTGTTTACGCGGCGACATTTCCCCATCCGCTTCTACATTGATAGTCAAGTACAAAGAACCAGCTGTAAAGTCAACGCTAGTCAAAGGCTCACAAGAACCGAGCTTGGCATTGAACACACCTTGAGCTACAGCGAGCTCTGGACATTCTGCTGGGGAGCCGTCCCAAGTTTCTGTCCATAGCGGTGAACCGCCACTACTCGCTGCGTATAATTTAAATTCAACAGTATATGAACCGTTGGCAACATTGTTGCCATTAGAAACTGCTGTGAGCTTACCTTGAAAATTTATATATTTAGGAATTGCTGCATTAGCTGAATGAGTCTGGCCTACAAACAAACCAACCGCTATTACGTACGCACACACCAAAACGACCGCAATAGATTTTAACCAACCAGATCTCATCATGGCGGTCACTGCGGTATGCTTATACGCAATATTTAATTTTTGGTTTAGTCTTCTGGACATTCAGTTTTATTTTTGTTTCTTACAGTTGGCATATACCTAGAGGGATAGAGAACCTATACCCACAAGATGTTTTGCCCTCTTAAAACGGAAAAACACCTACGCAAGAGAAGGTGCAGTGAATTGGCACATCTGCCAAATAACTTGCTTTGGATAACGGCGGTCGCGACGGCTGCCAATACGAACAGCTTGAATCTTGCCTTCCTTTTCCCAGTTACGGAGGGTGTTTGGATGAACATTGATCATCTGCGCGGCTTCCTTAATCGTCAGAAGTTCTGGCACATTAGGGTCGTATGTCATATTCTTGTTGCACGGATGCTAATAAAAGTATCCGAGATCTTAATTGTTTTTTTGTTTTTACTCTTATCGTTTGCTTTCCGGCGCGCAATAAAAGCTAGGTCTAAATATGATTCGAACCTGCTATTTTGGCAGGTTCTCTACAAGTTTTGCAGTCGTATTTAGTTGTGTTTTTGTTTCGACTTTTGATTAGTACTTTCGCACTTAACTTATTTATAGTATAGCAGAAAATCGACTAAATGTCAACAAAAAGCCACATAACTTAACAACTAAGAATTACAAATTCATAAAAGCAAACCCTACAAAAAAAGCCCATAAGGGCTTTTAAAGAATCCTAGGGATTAGCTTGTCGGCGACGCCGGAAGTAAACTATGATTGCTCCAGTTAATAATACCAACGGCAAAACAAACACAACCAGCACTGCTAGCACCACGAGCAGCAATTGCCATGGCAATACCCAAAATGAAGTATGCTTATTATAGTTGCGGCTAGAATCATTATTAACAGTTAGATTCAACTCAGCACTGTAATAACCCAAGGCAAAATTTTCTGCTTGGTATTTAACTGCTGCCCAAAAAGTCTCAAACTCTGGATAAACAGGTTTCTCATAATTTGTCTCTACATCTTCCCCACCGCTAGTAATCCATGCTGCTTCGAATCTACGAATGCTTTGTGGTAAGACATTACCCGCACCTTTGTTAGCACTAACAATTTTACTCAGGCCACCAAACCAGTTACGAATAGTTATGTCACCCAATGGTTGCGCACGATCAGCTCCGCTATTCTGGAATCGATAATAAAATTCTATTGGTAAATGATTAAAGATTTTTTTATCCTTAGTAGCAAACTCTAAAATTGTTTCACCTTCTGGAAAGTCACCGTTAACTCGGAATAACAACAAAGTACCTACATCACTTTTCACTGCCACCATACCATCGCCCGGAGTTGGTGGAAGTACTGAGGCAAAGATCGCTGCAAAATATCCACCTGGATCTGTACCAACTGGTACATTAACCGTGAACGAAACCTCACGCGCTTCAAGTGGGGGTACATCTACACTACTTTGGATAGTAATCCAAGATGGAATCCCATCCCGCTCAGGAACAAATTCTGGAATACCGGTTTCATCTTTGCTTTCAAATTTAGCTGCTGCCAAATACAAAGTCCGTGGTACGCGCTCATCGTTATACACTTTTACTACACCGCTAGTACCTTTTCCAGGATCAGCAGCTAGTTCCAAACGAGTCGGTGACATAGTTACCGCCTGAGCGAGCTGCTGCGGAACTAAACCAATTAATACAGAAAATAGAGAAATTCCGAACCAAAAACTCTTAGTTTTCATTACTGTCATTGGCAGAACGATTAATAATATAGCGGTTATAGCGGCGGATGCCTATATAACCTATTATACCTAAAATAAGCGTAATAATCACGCCCAAAATTAACTCCCGAATCGGTATAATCCAAAAACTTGTCTGGGCTCGCAGCTCAAGTTTAGGGCTGCCATAATAGAGCACAGCTTCGGCAGTGTATCTACCGAAGCCCAATTTATTCTGCCACTGGGAAATAAAATCCCGGTTTGACTGTGGCAAAATAATAAGTGCGTCTGGATTAACAGGCACCTCAGTGACCTGCCGACCCCAAATATTACGGATAGCAATATCCCCTTTGGCACGGCTGTGTACATTACCAACATTATTTAATGTAATACTAAAATCAATCGGACCACTCTGATAAATATCTTTGGAAGGTTTAAAATTTTCAATTACTACTTTTTCATCAGAGTTACCAAGCCGTACCAAAATAATTGCACCACCTTTATGTTGCACAACACTACCTGATCCAGCAATACTACCAAGTTGCTGCCCAAATAAAATTCCGCCGTAATGTGTGCCTGGTTCAGCATTAAAAGGAACATTTATAACAAACTCTATGTCTGTTTTTTCCTGAGGCGCAATAGTAAATTGCGGTTGCTGAGTAACAGTGATCCAGCGACTTATGGAAAACTTCGGGTCGCTTTGCTCATCAGCTTTCAAAAATAAAGGTTGGCCAGTATTACCGTTAGGAATAAAGTCGTTAATACTAGCGCTAAAGGTTAATGGCTCGTTAGTAGTATTAGTTAGGGTAATGCTGCGTCTAATACTATCTCCTGGAGCCATGTTAACTTCAATCAAAAATGGATCAATACCTAAACCTTGGATTTGCAACGACTGACCGGTCGACTGAGCGAAAATTATCCTAGCAACAACTGCACCACTAAAGGTAGTTAACAATAAGGTCAGCACTAACAGTGCTGTTATTTTAACTAGACCATTGATTCGCAGGTTGTATGAAGAGAAGTTTAGCATCAGAATTGAGCAGTAGTTATATATGTTACTGTATTTTGATAGCTTCCATTCGGTTGGGTGTTAGTAATCCCCGCTTTGAAGATGACATAATTAGTCTCACTTGTTACCGGACCAGAATTACAGCCCACTTCAGCTGGAGAAGTTGTTAAGGCAGCATAGGTGTCAGTGGTTACAAAACGGCCAGCTGTACCAGTGCAAAGTACATCATCTGAAGCATGGTAGCCGAACGCTCCACCTTGACCTCCAGGGATAGCCCAAGCAGCCGGGGAAGTATTAGTCCCGGTAACTGGATCGATTTCTGAACCACTAGTAGTGCGCAAATCACCGTCTTGTAGAATAGTCGTAGCATAACCATTATTAGCATTTGTAGTAACCGTGATACCATGAGCAGAAAGCTTTGGTACTCCGACCGCTAAAGAACCAAATGCAATTGAGTTAGTGCTCGAGGTGATGTCTACAGCAATACTATCGATTGTGTCAGGTGCAGTAACCCCCACAAAAGTGATAGTTAAAGTCGGGCCAACCGTTGCAGCAGAGGCTGTTTGAGAAAACCCAGTTTCGCTGTCAGACGCATCTGAACCACTACCATAGCTGGCTTTCACTTTAATTTTGTAAGTCGTACCAGGGTTTAATCCCACAACCGTTTCACCACTTCCCCCACCCCAGTTAGTGTAGGTTTGCCAGGCTTCATTTACTCCCACAGTGTCATCAGTTTGAATATAGTATGTGGTGGCAAAGTCATCCGAAGAAATTGCTATTGCGTACATGGTGTCTGACTGCTGGCCAGTACCTTGGGAAACCACGAAATCGAGCTTGTCATAATAAGTACCACTAGTATTAGCCAAGGTCGGGGTACCAGGCACACCAGGATATGCTGGTCTTATAAATCCAGCAAAAATATTGTAGGTAGTTGAACTACTACCCTCACTAGACAAGTCCCCTAATGACTCACGCGAAGAATAAGTAGTTGAGCTGCTTGGCTCACCACCACCATCTAAGCTACTACCCTCAACTTGGTAATTAGTGCTATTCATAGATTGCGCCAAAACCATATGCGGCAGAACTAAGATCAAGAGCGCTAAGACTATTTCAAATTTAAGAATAAAAAATTTCATAATCAATTACGCTGCGCTCTGTTAATAATGTATCGATTGTAGCGTTTAACAGCTAAGCGCAAAACAAGCAAAACAATTACTAGAGCCGGTACTACCACAGACAACAACTGCCAAGGAATTACATAGAATACAAACTCTGAACTTTCGCTTTGCAAGCCATCGCTACCAAAAGCGACTTTTAAGCTGGAAGTATAGCGGCCAAACAAAAAGTTACGAGCTTGATAATTTACCGCGTCCCAATATTTTAATTCATCACCCTTAGGCAAATCTATAACTGCTTCCTGTTTTTTCTCACCCCCATTTTCCGACCAGACCGACATAAACCGACGAATACTTTGCGGTAACACACTTCCGTCTTGTGGGTTAGCTACTAAGATTTTGCTGGTCATACCTAACAAATTGCTAATCTGAATATCCCCCACCGGTTTTACGTGACTGGCTCCACTATTTTGAAAACGATAATAAAACTGAACGGGTAAATGTGTGAAAAACTTTTGTCTATCTGTAGTACCAAACTCTAAAATATTTGCATCTTCTACAAAATCCCCGTTAACACGAAGTAAAATTAAAGTCCCTAACTTAGCGCTAATGGCCACTGAACCAGCTTCGTCTGATCCAGGTGGTTCGGTTAAGAAAAAAATAGCTGCATAATGACCCCCAGGATCAGCATTAGCGGGTATATCTATAGCTATCGGTAAATTAATACTTTCTCCTGGGCCCAAAGTTACTGACAGTGGCGCTTGTATCCAGGTGGAAAGACCTTCTTGGCGGGTACTAAAGGTGGGATTACCGGTTTCATCTTGGGCATTAAAATTCTCCGCCCGTAAATAAAAGGTTCGAGATTGCCGCTCTTCGTTGTTAATCTTTAAGTCAGTTTGCAATCGAGCACCTGGATCAGCAGCTAATTCTAACCGAGGTGTGACAGTAAGAGCCTTTGCTTGGGGAAATTTAAATAAAAATAAAGGGGTAACAAAAACTATGCTTGTAGCTAAGATGTTCGCAATCAGGCTTATTCTTAGGTATTTTGAGGATCCTTGAGCGTAAAACATTACTAAAATTATAACATAAATCCCGGGCTGGACCGGGATTTGTAGAAACTATATAAATGTAAGATCGTTTTTAAAATGTCGCGGTTGCTATATAGGTTAGAGTGGTTGTATAAGCGCCGGCTTCAGTAGCACCGCTGATGTTAGCCAAATAAGATACACTTAAAGTTTCAGTAGCAGTTGGAACTGCTTCCGAAGCAATGGTTGTAGTTGTAGATGCGACAAAAGTGAAATCTGCTGCTGAATCACGTAGGTAACCTGTAGTAATTGTTGAGTCGCCGTCTGTAGATAGAGATAGCCCGAATTGTTCAGTGCCTTGAGTACCATCACTATCTTCATCAATACTAGCAACATTAATTGTGCCGCCAGTAGATGTTAAAGTTGCACCATTATAAGACAAAGCCCAACCACTTGCAGCATTAGTAGCAACTGTAAGGACATTTGCTGCTGTTGGTGTAGTACCTGATGCGTTAGCACCAGTAGCATCTGCAGTAGCCCACCGACCAGTGGTAGATGACAATGTCCCAAAGCCAATAGCGTTATCGTCGATTGTAAACGTAATAGTTGGATCTACAGTAGCAGTAATTACTACTTGGTCATCAGAAATAATATCTACAGAAAGAGTGCCAGTATCACCAATACCACCAGCTAACGAAATAGTATCATCATTATCGAGTGCACCATTTACTACTGTACCTGCTGCACCAGTTCCACCAGTAGTAGCATCAGTACCCATTTCAATACGGATACAGTAACCTGCGGTTAGGGTGTCATCTGTTTCTGGACTAAAGGTAATAACTTGGCCAGTTACGTCAACATTCCATTCAGTTGCTGTTGCTCCAGTAGTAACAATGGATTCTTCTGTAAAACCACCGTTACTACAGTTATTATCTCCATCTAGTGCTAAGTCAAAGTTAGTAGCTGACTCCGCAGCTAAAGTAAAATCCGCACTAAAAGTTAATGTAATAGTATCGGCACCACCAGTTTGAATACCAGTTGGGGTATTGAAATAAACTGTAATACCGGTAGAGTTTTCCGATGCTTTAAGACGTTGAAATATGGCGCGGAAGTTAGTGACCTGGGCAGCTTCTGCCTTTGTAACAGGCATAATAGAAGCAAAAATAAGAACCACCAGCGCTAATTTAGCTGCCAACTTACGGTAGTTCCTTAATTTCATTGTATTTTGTTTCATTATTATTAAGGTTTTTAGTAAAAACCAAACTTATATTAAGTATAGCATATTCCTCAGAAAATCGCAACCGTACCTGTTGATTATTTAAAAACTAAACTATTCAGTAGGATCTGAATTAGAATTGGAGCTGAGGTTGGAATTTTTGTTAGTCGATTCAGTAGTACTAGAATCTCTATTTACGTTAGAATTGGTTTCTGTATCCTTAGTTGTTCCGGCAGAATTATCATCTCCAATATTCAACGGAGCTACCTCAACCACTATATTAGCTTCTTCTCTATATAGCACGGCTTTCTTAGCCAAAGAGTAAATAATCACTTTATCGCCTAATTTAGCATTTTTGAAGAATGGTTGATCCTGCAAAGGTTTTAAGTCAGTTACAGTAGCTATGGTTGGCTCTTCATCAACCGGTAAGATAATTAATTTCCCTACTTTCTCTATTAACTTCTTAGACTGTTCTTGTACTACTTGCTCAGGGCTTTGCTTAAGTTCAACTACTTGCTGACTTAGTTTTTTAGCTTTGGAAAATTGGGTAAATACCAAAACAGTTGCAATCAAAACCACCACCACTAGAATAATCCACGGTAAATATTTTCTTAAGTTCTCCATTGTAAAGTAAGATTTTGACTCTGCAAAGTCAGGCATTAATTTTGTGATTTCTGGGGTTGGCTTTGACTTTGAATCAATTTTATTGATAGGCATTTTTTGTTTCAATATTTAATATTTACTGTTTGTAATATACCATATATTGATAATTTTACCAAAAGTGTGAGGGTACTCTCAATGAAAGACTTAGGCTATACTGAGTATATGAATAAAGATCAAAAGATTATTTTTATTACCGGTGGAGGTGGTTACTTGGGATCTGTATTAACCCCAATGCTTTTAAAATTAGGATGTTCTGTCACAGTACTAGACAGATTTTATTGGGGGAAAGAAATCTATAATCAATATAAATCGGACAGTAACCTCATTCTAATAGAGGGTGATACAAGATCTTTTCCAGCGCAACTATTGAAAGATGTTGACATTGTAATAGATTTAGCCGCGCTATCAAATGACCCTATTGGTGAGCTTAATCCCAACCGAACTATGGAGATAAATTGTAACGCCAGAATACGTACGGCTGGTCTAGCAAAGTCTATGGGGGTAAAAAAGTATATCCTTGCCTCTTCATGTAGTGTTTATGGGTTTCGGGATGAATTATTAACTGAAAACTCAGAAACAGCGCCTATAACTACCTACGCTAAGGCCAGTCGGTTGGCTGAACTAGGAACTTTTGAGCTAGCAGATAATAACTTTTCAGTT
>CAZYSI010000011.1:20239-22550 GCA_964650345.1 uncultured Candidatus Saccharibacteria bacterium
AGTTACCGCACTGCGCCAAGGAACTCTTTATGGTCTTTCTCCAAGAATGCGCTTTGATATAGTCTTAAATACAATGGTACTATCGCTATATAAACATAAAATTATCTCGGTTCAGGGTGGTCAACAATGGCGACCGATTTTACATGTCACTGATGCTGCTAATGCATTTATTAAAATAGCTAACTTGGAATCTGAAAACGACATTAAAATGATTAATGGCGAATTATTTAACGTTGGATCTAATGAACAAAATTACCAAATGCAAACACTGGCAATGTTAATCGCCAAAGCTATTAATCCTCAAACAAAAATAATTGTTCAGGACGTACAAACTGATTTTCGATCATATAAAGTATCCTTTGATAAAATCAAAGACCGCTTAGACTATGTAACGAGTTACACCCCGCAATTAGCAGCACAAGAAATTTTCAATGGCCTTCAAGATCACTTATTTACCGATAGTATTCAAACAAAAACCCTAGATTGGTATAAGCACTTGTTGTCAAAGAATCCTCTGATATTAGATGATATGGAATACCAAGAACTCAAAGTAACTTAATATGAAAACTGAAATTTTCAACAGTAACTCTTGCTTAATATGCGGGGGTAGTAATTTAAAACTGTACCTTGATCTAGGTTTAAGCGCTTTAGCAAACTCATATCTACCCTTAAACACAAAAGGCTTAGAAGTAACTCAAACTAAGTACCCCCTGCGGGTTTATTACTGCACTGATTGTCGTTTAGCTCAGCTACTAGATATAGTGGATAGAAAATTACTTTTCTCAAACTATGCATACTATTCTTCGACTTCGCCGCAATTATTAGGTTACTTTAAAGACTATTCGGTAGATATTTATCGTAAATTTCCCAAGCAGACAGAGAAGCTAACAGTAGAAATTGCCAGTAATGACGGAATCTTACTAAAATATTTTCAAAGTCTGGGAGCAAAGGTTTTAGGTGTTGATCCTGCTGAAAATATAGCCCAAGAGGCAAATAATAATGGGGTACCTACCCTACCAGTATTTTTTAATACAGGAGAAGCAAAATCAATATTAAACCAATATGGCTCAGCTGGAATAATTACTGCTAATAATGTTTTAGCGCATACAGATATTCTTCATGAAATTATAGCCGGAGTTAAACTTCTACTTGCTCCAGATGGCGTATTCGTATTTGAAGTACAGTATCTGGGAGATTTAATATCTAAAAATGAGTTTGATAACACATATCATGAACATATTTGTTATTTTTCGCTTGCTCCACTTATTACATTACTCAAGAAATATGATCTAGAAGTATTTGATGTTCAAAGAGTATCTGGTCAAGGAGGTTCTTTAAGAGTATTTGCCGGGCACTCCCCATTAATCCATCCCATAAACAACACCGCTGAATCTTTGTTAAAAGAAGAGCAGCTGCAAGGTTTATACAATTTTAAAACGTATCAAGATTTTGCTACCAAACCTGAAAAGATTAAGGACGCTCTTTTAAAATTGCTGAGGGAGATAAAACAGACTGGAAAATCTATCGTTGGCTATGGCGCCCCAGCAAAGGGCAATACCTTACTGCAATATTGTGGTATAGACTCAAAACTTATTGATTATATAGTAGACGAGGCTCCATCCAAGCAAGAGCGATTTGCTCCAGGATCACTTATACCAATTTTTTCTCCAAAAAAATTATTACACGATAAACCAGACTATATTCTGATATTAGCTTGGAATTACGCTGATTCCATCATTGCAAAAGAAAACAAGCTATCTGAACAAGGGGTAAAATTTATCATACCTATTCCAGAAATTAAAATTATCTAGCTATATTAGCTCGCATTAAATTATGAAACGGGTGAATCTACAAAAAATCCTAATCACGGGTGGAGATGGTATGGTGGGCAGCCAGACTGATTTTGTAATTAGACTTAACCGTAAACAATTAGCTATTCTAGATATAAACTCTATTGAGAGAGCTATCGCTAAATACCGACCCACCGCCATCCTTCATTTAGCCGCCATGACAAATATGCTTGAATGCGAGACACAACCAATCTTAGCAAGAAAAGTTAATGTCTTGGGTACAAAAAACATTGCTAAAGTATGCAAAAAATACGGTATAAAACTTATCTATCTCTCTAGCTGTGCTGTATTTAATGGCAGAAAGTCAGGGCCATACAAAGAGACTGATCGACCAAATCCAATCAATGTTTACGGGCAAAGCAAATATGCTGCTGAAAAGGAAATATTAAAGATACTCCCTGATTCACTTATCGTGCGCACTGGCTGGTTGTTTGGTGGTGGTAAAAATATTGATACTAAAT
>CAZYSI010000012.1:0-22252 GCA_964650345.1 uncultured Candidatus Saccharibacteria bacterium
AAATTGGGTTTTTGAGGAGGATTAAGTCATGCCAGTTATTATGAAGGTTTACTATGGAATAGCGGTCGCGCTATTTCTCATCTGCGGCCTAATTGTTGTGGTATTGGAATTTAAAACAAAAGGTTGGGATATGTTCAAGCCCCCACCTGAAGTCCAGGCCAAGATGATAGCCGCCCAGCATGATAACCAGGAGATGGTTGTCGTTGACGGTAAAGAATTTCCCAACCTCCGAACCATCTTAGCCTTGGAGTCATCAGTCGATGGGCATCTAATGTCTCTTACGCCTTGCAATCCAGCACAGCAAAAGCTCAAGCAAGGAGACAAGACAAAATTCATATTCACGGCCATCTCACAGGATTCGGACGACCCTAAATCTATAAACTGGCTCTGCTACATGAAATAGCAACAGCGCATCAAAAAAGCGAACGCTCCCACGTTCGCTTTTTTTATCAAAATTTTTCCTAAACTAGTTAATCCCTACGATCTCGTACTCTTTTCCACCTGCAGGGGTTTCCACTACAACTCTATCTCCTATTTTTTTACCAAGCAAAGATTTTCCAACAGTAGATTCGTTTGAAATTTTACCTTCGCTAGGGTTTGCTTCATTGCTTCCCACAATAGAATATTCTCGTTCTTCGCCATCAATTTTAACACGAACCTTTGAACCAATTGTTACGTTGTTATGCTGAGTTGAGGCAGTAATAATTTCCGCGTTCTTGATCATGTCTTCAATTTCTTGAATGCGACCTTCAATAAAACTTTGCTCTTCACGCGCCTGAGCATAGTCAGCGTTCTCGCTTAGATCGCCATGAGCAGCAGCTTCACGAATACGCTCAATGACTTCTTTGCGTTTGTCATTGATTAAATGCTTTAGTTCTTCGTTTAGTTTCAGCAACCCATCTTGGGTCAATAAATATTTTTTAGACATTCGTTAACTTAAATAGTATTTGCTCTAGTTTACAGATAACTAAGAGCTTTGTCAAGAGCTAAGATTTGGCTTTAGCAACAGCCAAAACGTTTTCCAACAGTTTCGCTACTGTCACAGGTCCCACCCCACCAGGAGATGGTGTAATGTAACGGGCTTTCGGCGCAACGGTTTGGAAATCTACATCACCCTGAATAGATCCACCAGATTCAGATGTTCCTGCATCAATAATAATTGCTCCCTCACTAATTTCATCTCCTGATAAAATACCAGCCTTACCAACTCCAGCAATAATCACCGTGGCGCTCCTAAGCAACTCAGCTTTATTTATGGTACCACCCACAGCAGTCTTTACATTATAACTCCTGGATTCCAAAACTTGAGCAATGGGTCTGCCAACTAACTCACCTTGCCCTAAAACCAAAAAATTCTCAACCGACAGATCGACAGGCAACTGATCAAGAATATACATTATTGCTCCAGGTGTCGGTGGGACCATTGTAGTTTCATTAGTATAAAATTTTGCTGCTGAGTGAGGGTTAATTAAATCTACATCTACGCGCGAGTCAATTGTTTTTAGCACCGCTTCCGAATTAATATGAAGGGGCAAAGGCAGTTGTACAATCAAGCCGCACAAATTTTCCTTTTGCTGTTGCTGTTCAATCGCCGCAATAATTTCTTGTTCAGTTGCCATTTCGGGCAAGTGCACTAAAGCAAATTCAAAACCGCACTCTTTTGCACGCGCTGCTTTAATTCCAACATATGACAAAGACACTGGATCATCACCCACTACGACATCACAAAGAATGGGCTGAAAATTTAATGCCTTTACTTGCTCGGCAATATTATTAAAAATCTGACTGGCTATTGCACGACCATTAATAATATTACCATTGATTATTTTAGAGTTTTGGTTAGAATTGTTTTCCATTACGGTTATCTGCCCACCATTTTAATGCATCTTTAACAATTGGTACAGCAGCAGCATGGCCTTCACCACCAGCTTCAACTAACACAGTGATCACAATTTCAGGACTTTCATACGGTGCATAGGAAGTAAACCAGGCGTGAGTACGGCTTGGATCACTACCATCAAACTGAGAAGTACCAGTTTTTCCAGCTGAACTAATCGGTAAAGTTGCTAACTGACGACCACTCCCATTTGCCCCAATTACATTCTCTCGCATTCCCTCTTGAATTGATTTCATGTGCTGCGGATTTATTTGGGCGTTAATTAGTCTTTCTAATTTTGGCCGCTCAATTACTTCACCAGATTGAGTTAGTACTTCCTTTAACAAATGAGGTTTATTTACTATACCATTGTTAGCAATCGCAGCTGTCCAAACTGCGACCTGTAGCGGGGTGGTTAACATGTCGCCCTGACCAATCGAAATATGGTAAGTGTCTCCTAAATACCATTTACTAGAAATTGGGTCATTGTTAAAGTAATTGGCTTTCCAGTCTGGATCAGCCACAATACCAGGTTTCTCGCCTTGAATATCTATCCCTGTAAGCGCCCCCATACCAAACCGGCGGTAGTAACTCGCCAACTTCTCCGCACCCAAACCATTAATTTTAGAACTAGGATGACCACCGGCAACAGTATAAAAATAGATGTCGCTACTTTCCGCAATTGCTGATTTAACATTCATTGGTCCTAAACCCTCACGCTTCCAGCCATAGAAATTGTACTTAATACTCGGGTTAAATTGATTATTAATCACCAAAACACCTCGGTCATTAATAATGGTATCTGCCGTAACTATATTTTCTTGCAGAGCGGCCGCAGCAGTGACCATTTTAATAGTTGAGCCAGGTGGATAGGTACCAGATATAGCGCGGTTAAACAATGGAAGGTTTTTGTTTTCAATTAAGTCTTGATAGTCCTTAGTAGAAATACCACTGGCAAACAAATTGTTGTTAAAGCCTGGGACAGATACCAACGCTAACACTTCCCCAGTTTTTGGGTTCATGGCCACAGCGGCGCCTTTAGCACTGCCGCGGTCAGTAAATCCTTTATAAAGCTGTTCTTGCAGACCAGCATCAATACTCAACTTCACCACATTACCAGGCTGAGGCTCAACATTACCCAACTCCTTAATAGGTCGCCCACTAGCATCGACTTCGACTTGGGTGTTACCGTTAATACCCCGTAAATACTTTTCATACGCTAATTCAACTCCAGACTTTCCAATGAAATCATTAATGTCATACTGTTCATCTATTAGTTCTGCTAATTCTGTTTCAGAAATAATTCCAGAATAACCAAGTGCGTGCGAAAAAATTTCAGGGTTCAAGTATTCGCGAATTGGAATGCTTTTTACCGAAAAACCAGCAAACTCAGCAGCGCGCGTTTCAAACAAAATACTTTCCTGCTGAGAAATTCCTCGCTTAATAATAATTTGCTGCACTGAGTTACGGTTGAGGTCTGCAAGTTTAGATTGAATTTCCTCTTTCGGCATATTGAACATGCTTGCGACTTGTTCAATAATAGTCTCTAATCCATCTTTTGGAACATCTGCCGGGGTAACAACTAAACTAAAACTGGCGGTATTACGCGCAAGCTGCTGACCGTTACGATCCACAATATACCCACGCGGAGCCAAAATTGTCTGAATGCGCAAACGGTTATCTTCCGCCAAAGCGCGCAGTTCTCTACCCTGCATAATTTGCAGATTGAACAGTTGGAACAACAACACTCCGCAAGAGCCTACAATCAGCAAATGCAACCAGCGTGATGAAAAAGGAGAACGGCTTTCATCGGCAAAACCCTCTAAATCTGTTTGAGTATCTGCTGCACTTTCCTCCCAATCTAAAGCGCGCCGGTCTTTATGACTAGCTTCTGAGCCCTCTATATCAAATGGATTACGCGAGGTGCGGTACATATTACAAACGAATTTTATTTTTTTCCCAGCGTAACTGACTGCGAGCAAACATTTCGACAATTACATAAACTGGATACGCTAAAATCACATTAGCAACTATTCCCAAAAACATATTGGCAAATAATTGGCGCCAAGATACTGCCAATTGGTACCAGTTAAATAAAAACAGTAAATTACTGTAAAAGCCAATCCAAAGTTTAACAAATACGGTTGCTACTACAATAGCGATTACAAAATGATACCATTTGATTTCTGAAAATAGCCATTTACGCAAGAAAAAGCTACTGATTGCTCCACACAAAGCTAAAGGAATGGTAAAACTGCCGATTGGTAAACCATAAACAATGTCTAGCCAAAATCCACCAACTACAGCCACAAACAAATAATCCTGAGATTCAAAGACCAGAGACAATGCAATTACTAGCAGTAAAATGAAGTCTGGTACTAAGCCATTCCAACCCCAAGTACTAAATAATCCGAAGGTTATTCCAATAATCGCGCCAACTAAAATAATATAAATGATGTATCTCATGAATGAATGGTTTTACTGCGCAGCAGTACGAACTACTGCTTAACTACGAACACGAATTCCACTGCTCGTTGTCGCACTGGCGAAGTCAGGCTCATCTTTTTAAACAAATCGTTTTGGGCAGATAGTACTTGCCCGATTTGACCAATTAGAATATCTTTGGGAATCCTCGGATTAATACCAGCGGTTACGACTAAATCGCCTGCAGCAACGTCTGCATTTTGTGAGACCAGATCAAAAACCATTCCTGAGCCAAATGAACCTTTAACAACACCTTCAGTATTGTTTTTAGATAACCTGGCATCTATAGACGACTGAGCGTTAGAAATTAGCAGAGCGGTGCTAGTGTAACTACCTACATGAACAACTTTAGCAATCATATAGCCTTGACTAATAACTGCCTGCCCAACCTGCAATCCTTGTTCTTGACCACAGCTTAAAACCATAGCATCGCTTAATTCTTGCGGGTCTATTGAAAGTACTGAACAGGCTTCCAGAGTTAGTTCAGATTGAGTTTTAAATTTTAACTCCTCACGTAAAATTTCATTGTCAGTTTTAAGCTTGTCGAATTGAACTTGTTGTTGTTGTAACTGGGCAACTTGAGCACGAAGTGTGCCGTTTTCTCTTACTACAGAGCGCAGTGAGCCTAATGTTGAAAATACCGTATGAATTGGCTCGGAGATGGCGCGAACTACACTAGAAACCGGGCGTGGAGCTTGCAACAACGCGTATTCAATTGGCTGCAACCAGCCTTTTACCTGCATAACCAAACCAATCACAATTAAAACTAAAGTGATAGCAAAAGCAAGGAAAGTTTTGGAGTAGATAAATCTCATTTGATTTTTATTGATAAATTATTTGCTAAGCAGGCAGTCACGGTAAGCGCAGCCGCGTAGCGGCGTGAGCACTGTCTGCGTGCAAATAATTTATCCAAAAATAATTAACGAGGGATTCGGCTAAAGTCGGTTGGTAGCAATACGTCCTTCAACGATTCAATATCTTCCACCACAATGCCAGTGCCGCGTACTACGCAAGTCAATGGATCATCGGCAATGGCTACGGGCATTTGAGTTTCATCGTGAACAAGCTGGTCAAATCCTCTTAGAATGGCGCCTCCGCCAGCTAGAATAATACCGCGGTGCATAATATCTGAAATAATTTCCGGCGGTATTTCTTCAATTATCGCTTTGATGTTATTCATAATTACTTTAATTGCCGGCTGCAAAGCATCACGAATATGCGAATCGGTAACAGTAATTTCTTTTGGTAATCCAGTAATAAGATCTCGACCACGAAGCTGAGCTGTAAGCGGTTCTGCTAACGGATAGGCAGAGCCGATTTTAATTTTCACTTCTTCAGCCGTACGGATACCAATTAACATACCGAAATGATCACGCGCGTACTGCACAATATGTTCATTCATGGCGTCACCAGCAATACGCACACTGCGTGCAATAACTACACCACCCAAACTTAGTACAGCAATTTCAGTTGTGCCACCGCCAATGTCGACAATCATTGAACCTTGCGCTTCCTGTACGGGCAAGCGTGCACCAATACTAGCAGCCATTGGCTCTTCTATTAAATAGGCTTCGCGAGCGCCAGCATTAATTGCCGCATCTTGTACAGCACGTTTTTCTACTTCAGTAACCCCCGATGGAATACCAATTACCACTCTAGGACGACGCAAAAAAGAATAAGTTTGGTTGTGTACTTTATCTATAAAGTAACGCAACATCGCTTCGGTAATTTCAAAATCTGAAATAACGCCATCAACTAGAGGACGCGTCGCCACAATATGAGAAGGGGTACGACCAACCATACGCTGGGCATCGGAACCAATAGCCAAAATCTGCTTAGTACGCTGGTTAACAGCTACCACCGAAGGCTCATTGATAACAATACCCTTGCCTTTAACATAGACGAGGGTATTGGCTGTGCCGAGATCTATCCCTAAATCTTGCGAAAATCTTTTAAATACAGGTTCAAACATCAATTTTTATATCAAAATCAGGTCTACTTTATGTATTTTAGCTGGATTTCCAGGGGTTGTAAACTAACAAATATTGACATTTTATGAAAAAAATAGTACAATCGACAAAGCTTTAGCGAGCTAATTCTCAGATATTCCCCAGGGAGGAACAAATGTCACTTAATAAAAGTAAAATTACGACAGCGATGATCCGAGCTGCCAAGCCGGGAGACAGCTTGGTGGATTCACATGGAAGGCCGTGGTTGGTTCAGAAGAACCTTTCACCAGAAGGCCCAAGCTACGCTTCACTTATGCTTGAGCTCCAAGGTTTTGGCCAAGAAAAAATCACCGTCGATCCGAGTCTCGGTATCGTCGATGAAGAATGGGGAACAATCGTAGAACTCAACGCCCCGACCGCCCACTTCGTAGCCAAAGCTTGATCAGACGATCCTACGTCCCAGAGACTCAGCGATAATGCGTCGTTGAGTCTTTTAATAACTCATCCCAAACAACCACTGCCTAGAAGCTGGATTTCCGCAGTGGAAACATTGAGCATTTTCTTTCTGATTTACGTTTTCTAATTCAAGACACCGCGTAGTGGACTTGGTTTCTTTCTTAACTTTAGCTTCGCACTCCGCTTCTTCGCACCAAAACACACGTGCAAAACTTCTGTCATTAGTTAAAATATTTTTGTAAGTTTCGTAATCGCTAGCCTCTTTGGTTAAATCATTTTTAATCTGTAGAGACTTTTTCAAAAGTTCTGATTGAATAAATTCCAAAACCTGAGGAATTTCTTTCGCTACTTTAGTTGCATCCATAAAACCTTTATCGAAATTATCACGACGGGCCCAAGCAACCTCATGCTTATCAATTTCTTTTAACCCTACTTCTAAACGCAGTGGTACACCTTGTAGTTCCCACTTATTTGCGCGACTACCAAAAGACTGATTATTATCACTGTCTAACTTCGCACGCACGCCAGCTTGTTTCAAATCGTTTACAATCTTTTTGGCGTAGTCAATAATCTTTCTTTGCTTTTCTTCATCTTTGTCTGGCAAAGTTATTACCACCACCTGAATCGGCGCAGCGCGCGGTGGAATAACTAAACCGGCATCATCCCCGTGAACCAAAATTAAACCGCCAATGGAGCGCGTGGAAAGACCCCAAGAAGTTTGGTGTGGATTCTTCTTTTGGTTATTGCTATCTAAAAATTCAATGTTAAATACTTTGGAGAAATTTTGCCCTAAGTTATGTGAGGTCGCAGACTGTAAGGCCTTGCCATCTGGCATCACTAATTCAATTGTGTAAGTTTTGGCTGCGCCAGCAAATTTTTCACTCTCACTTTTAATTCCCACGTACGGGGAAATTGCAAACACATCTTCAAAGAATGACCGATACCACTCCAAAGCTTTTAAGGCCATGGCTTCAGCTTCTTGTTCCGTTTGGTGCACAGTATGTCCTTCTTGCCACAGAAATTCTGAAGTACGTAAAAATGGATGTGTTCGCTTTTCCCAACGCACCACGTTACACCACTGATTGACGAGCAAAGGCAAATCCCGATAACTTTTAATCCACTTAGCAAAAGTATCATACATAATTGTTTCTGAGGTCGGTCGCACCGCATACGGCTCGCTTAACTCTTCCCCACCAGCGTGTGTTACTACAGCGAGTTCCGGAGAAAAACCTTCCAAATGATCCTTTTCTTTTTGCAGCAAACTCATTGGAATAAACATTGGGAAATAGACGTTTTGCACATCGCCTTCCTTAAATTTCGCATCCAAATATTGTTGAACTTTTTCCCAAATCGCATAACCATTAGGCTTAATGATCATACTCCCCTTTACATCTGAGTAATCCGCAAGATCCCCTAAAACCACAACGTCGTTGTACCAATCAGAGATATTTTCAGATTTAGGTGTTAAGCCCTTTTTCTTAAAGTCTGCCATGAAAATCCTTTACTCTAAAACAAATTCTTAATAGTTTCGAGTTGTGCTACATCACGCACTGTAATTACTAACATAAGCGCCAACAACAACATAAATCCAATAGCGTTCGCGTACTGTTCAATACGCTGATTATTGGCCTTGCCACGAATCTTCTCTATTATTAAGAACAAGATTCGACCGCCATCGAGTGCTGGAAAAGGCAAAGCGTTTAATAACGCTAAGTTCAACGACAGGAACGCGGCGAACTGGAGCAGTGGAATAATTCCGAGATCAGCAACTTGTCCCGTTAACTGCGCGATCTTCACTGGACCACCCAAATTCTCTAGGCCGTCTCCAGCGGCAAATAAGTTATACAAACCTGTTGCAATATTAGCCAGCTGCTGCCAAGCAGTATGAAACCCTTGACCAATGGCGAGTAGTGGCGGGAAACTCAATTTGCCATACAATGCCAAACCAACGCCGACTACGCCCTGGCCTTCCTCGGGATTTGCTGTGGATTCAACGCTAAAAGTCTTGGTCTCATTTACTCGCTTAACAACAAACTCCATTTTTTCACCTTTATGTTGCTGCACGTAAGCTTGCAGGCCTTCAACAGCATCAAAAGTTTGACCATTAATAGATTCAACAATATCGCTAGCTAAAATGCCAGCCTTCTCTGCAGGAGAATTTTCTGCCACTTGAATAATAGCGACACTTCTGTCATTAAACTGCGCGCCTGCTGGTACCTGATCAATACTCTCCACTGCCACTGGCAAACCGGCCATATACCCGATACCAAGCAACACACCAGCCAAAATGAAATTCATTACTACACCCGCAACTAAAGTTGCAAACCGGTTCCAAAATGGCTTATTCACAAAACTTTGTTCATCAGTTGCAGTGTCGTTGTCTTCACCCATAATCTTCACGAACCCGCCGAGTGGAATCCAGTTAATAGAGTAAACGGTTTCATCGCTTTCTGAGCGCTTTGGGCCAAGCAACTTCCATTTGCCAGCCACTTTCTGCACCCCAATAAGACGTGGGGGGAAACCAAAGCCAAATTCATGGACTTTCATACCACTACGCTTAGCGACAATAAAATGCCCAAGTTCATGTACGAACACGAGTATAGATAGAACAGCGAGGAAAATTATAATTGTAATTATCATAGGGTAAGTCTAGACGGTCATTAATTCTTTTTCTTTTTCTTCTGCAATATCTTTAATTTGCTTATTGTAATCATCGATTATATCTTGAACTTTTTTCTGCGCTGATGAAACATCATCTTTAGTAGCGCCACCATCACTCTCTTCGCGCTTTACGGCTTTCATAATATCTTCCCGTACCTGACGAATACCAATTTTTGCTTGCTCAGCAATTTGTCCGACTAACTTAACCATCTCCTTACGACGGTCTTCAGTCATTGGTGGTAAATTAATTCGCACCACATTACCATCATTGCTCGGTGTAAAACCCAAATTAGCAGCCATTATTCCTTTTTCGATTTCTTGAATTTGGCCTTTATCCCACGGGGAAATAGTTAAAGTCTTTGCATCGGAAACAGTTATATTTGCTACTTGGTTCAAAGGTACTTTAGCACCGTAACTCTCCACCATAACAGTTGCTAACAATGCTGGATTAGCGCGCCCGGTGCGCACAGAAGACAACTCATGGTGAAAATGATCCATGGTTTTATCAAAATTTTCTTTGTGACTTGCAAGTATTGGTTCGATCATAAAAATAATTAATAGGTTAAGGTGATCTCTGGACGGTACTATCTGGCAAACACTCCTGCATAAGCAGCTTGCGGTAAGCCTGGGTCAACGAGTAGTGCGTTTACTAAACCGTTGGTCTGGGTGTCGGACGTAGACCAAGTGTTACCACCATCGGCAGTTTTGTAAACATTACTACCGGCACTAACGTATACAATATTGTCGCTCGATGACGCAATCGCTATAGACGTAGGGGCCAAATCTGATTGCCGCAGTGGCATACTAACGAAACTCCAAGTCATTCCAGCATCGTACGAACGGTATAGGCCTAAGTTCGTTGTTAAGTAGAATAACGATGAATTATTAGTACTAACAGCCAGTTGATTGTAAGACGTAATTGTGTTGCCGAATATAGATAGATTAACTAGATTTCCGGCAGACTGCAAGGAGGAAGTAATTAACTGAAAAGTATTACCGTTGTCGATGCTGCGAAATAGGCCAGTGCCACGCACCAACACGTATAAACCGCTTGAATTCCAGACGATTTTATTAATCCTGTCATTGTAACTTTGAATTAAACGCCAGGTCGCGCCACTATCCCCACTCATTATTAGTTCGCCCTGCGACATCCCAATTACTACTTGCTGGGGACTATTCGGGTTTAGCGCTATGGCTCTAACAGCGCTGTTGTTAGTAGCAGCGGTGTAAATGGCATTCCAAGACTTACCGCCATCACGGGTAAGCAAAGCCCGGCCGCGTTCTTCAAAATACCCAGCAGCAAAGATGGTCAAAGAATCGTTGGGATGAATAGCAAAATCTAAGGTTGGTATCTGTCCCAGAATTTGTTCCCAGGTCGCAGCACCATCGAGAGACTTATATAACCCGGCATTAAAGCTGCTAGCGTAAATAACTTCCGTTGCCTGCGGGTCTAAAGCCAGCTTCGAGATATTCAAACCAGCAATAGTACCGGTGCCATCTTTGAGGTTGTTACTAGCTTGCCAGTCAACGCCACCGTTAGATGTTTTTAAAACTCCCGCTGTCTTACTTGGAAACAGATCGCAGCTAGCGGAAAGTAAAGCCAATGCGCAAATAGTAATCAGAATGTATTTTTTCATTTTGGTTTTTAAATTTTAGGCTAAACTAACAGTGACAAAATTTTGCAACACCATCTTTTTGTTAAAATTTCCTTTTAGGGCTTGTAAGGTTTCCATGCTGTTGCGTACAGCTGGAAAATTTTGCGGTCTATTTTTTAGCTCCGCTGTTTGCTGATGAAGCCACTGCTCTATTAACTTCGGCAGGACTGCATCGTCTAAGTCAGCCAAAGCACTTACTAACGCTAAACGCTCTGCTAAGCCACTGCCACGGTGTTGCTGCAACATCTGCAAACCTTCTGCTATTTCCGACGGCGGCGGTGCTGCAATAGAGCGCGGCATTAAAATAACTTGGCAACGCGACATGATAGTGGGCAGCAACGGTTGGTTACTTAACAATACAAACACAGCTGAGCTCGACGGCTCTTCCAAGGTTTTCAGCAACGCATTTTGCATCTGCGGGTTGGATTCTTGCATATTAGCCAAAACAACAATTTTTTTCGCAGCACTAACTGGCCTTAGAGCAGCCAAATGCAAAACTTCACGTAAGACATCTAAGCGGGCTTCGCCTGCGGCATCGAACTGAACTGTATCGACATTGGGAAAAGCTTGGCCAGTAATTTTTTCAGCAAAATGTTTAACAGTTTCTTGAGCAGCGCTTTCCTGACCCAAAAACAAAAATGCATGCGGTATTGTCTGCACATTTTCCAAAAAGCCTTTCAGAGCCTCAGGCCACGTAAATTGTAAATCTTGTGCTGCCATTCAAATTTTATTATTCAACAATAATTTTTCCTGTAGCGGTTGAGTACATGTGGTTATGGAAACCCCAGGTTCCTGTCTTAGTAAATTTAAATTGCCAAGACTGTCCAGCGCCAATAGCTTTCTTCGGGTCAAATTCTGGATACAGCGTATGTTCTGGATGCGGCCCTGATGCTGGCCAAAAACTACCACTGCTTTCATTTTTAAATACCACTACGTCGCCAGCCTTAATGGTAAGTTGAGATGGATTAAAAACTTTTCCATCAAAAACAATTTCAAAGACCGCTACATCATTACCATCTGGCTCTGTTGGCTCCTGTGATTGCGGACCACGCATATCATCTTGATTAGAATTTGTTGTAGGGGCAGCATTGTTGACCGAGTCGTTATTAGCATTAGACAAAGCATCTTCGGTATTGGCATTGCTAACAGAGCTATTTTGGTTAGAAATTTCTGTTGGGGCACTTGTCTGGTTCATCAATAAAAAGCCAGCTATTAAAACAACAACTATGGCTATAATAGTAAATAGATATTTAGAATTCATGGGTTTATGTTAATTATTCCTCTATAATAAGAATATCATATGAAAGGCGAAAAATCATTAGGAAAATCATTAATTGCAGTGGTAGGGCCAACAGCTTCTGGAAAAAGCGACTTTGCCGTGCAATTAGCCAAACGTCTTGATGGAGAAATAATTTCTGCAGATAGCAGGCAAATATATAGAGGGATGGATATTGGCTCTGGCAAAGTTCCTGGTAAGTGGCGTACTATAGGTGGTCGCCGAGTTTTTGTTTATAAAAGTGTTCCCCACTATTTAATTGATGAAGCTTCACCTAAGCGCCAATTCTCCGTGGCGCAATTTCAGCGCAAGGCTGGCAAAGTTATTACCGATGTTATAAAGCGCGGCAAGCAACCTATAATCTGCGGTGGTACTGCGCACTGGGTTGATGCTATCATTTTTGATCAAAAATTTCCTAAAGTTAAAGCTGATGCTAAATTACGAAAGGAACTAGAGAAGTTAAGCACGAAAGAATTATTTACCCGTTTACAAAAGCTTGACCCTGATCGTGCAGCTACCATAGACTCCAAAAATCCACGCCGATTAATTCGCGCATTAGAAATTGTCCTCACTAGTGGTAAGCCAGTACCAAAATTAAAATCCAAAGCCAAATATAATGTTTCTTGGATGGGTTTGAATCCTGGTAAAGAAATTTTAGAACAAAATATAAGCAAGCGTCTCAATGACAGACTGAAAGCAGGGATGCTTAAAGAAATTAAAGCACTTCGCAAACAGGGATTATCATGGAAGCGCTTGGAATCATTTGGATTAGAATACAAATACTGTGCTTTATATCTTCAAAACAAAATCACAAAAAAAGAGTTGGAAGACCAACTATTCACAGCTATCCGCCAATACGCTAAACGGCAAATGACCTGGTGGAAAAGGAATAAAGAAATAAAATGGCTCCAAGATTATAAAAAAGCTCTCCATTAGGAGAGCTTTTTTTCCAAAAGTTCATTAACAACCTGGGGGTTAGCTTTGCCACGCATCGCCGCCATAACTTGTCCCACTAAAAAGCCAAAAGATTTTTGTTCGCCATTTTTGTAATCTGCAACTGCTTTTTCGTTGTTCATAATAACTTCGTCTACAGCGGCTTCAATTGCACCCTCATCGCTTACTTGGACCAACCCCAACTCTTCGACAATAGCGTCTGGTTCGCCGCCAGTCTCATACATTTTTTTAAACACTTGCTTGGCCGCACTGCCCGAGATTTTACCATTGTCTATTAATTTTACCAGTTCTGCCATATTCTCGGCAGATACTTTTGCTTCAAGCGGGTTTGCTAATTCAGCATTGAGCAACGCGGAAAAATCCTGCAAACACCAATTAGCTGCAGCCTTAACTAATTTTACTCGCAGCTCAGAATTTGCGATTTCACCATCGCCGTTTATGCCGTCGGTTTCAAGCCAAGCATCAATTTCACTAACTACATTTTCAAAATATTCATTCAACTCTTTCCAGTTGATGAGATTCTCAATGGTTGCTGCGTCTAGTGCAAATTCTTCGCCAAAGCGCTTACGTTTTTGTGCGGGTAGTTCTGGTAGCTCGCTTCGCAATTGTTGCTTAAACTCTTCTGTAAAATGCATTGGCGCCAAATCCGGGTCAGGGAAATAACGATAGTCATTTGCCTCTTCTTTACTGCGCTGCTCAACGGTCTTGTTATATTTTTCGTTCCAACCCATTGTTACCTGTTTAGGTGTTTCACCAGCTTCCAACATTTCAATATGGCGTGGTATTTCGTAATTAATAGCTGCTTCCGCAAATTTAAAGCTATTAATATTCTTCACTTCAACTTTATATTTTGGCAAAGATTCTTCGCCGGGTTTACGCACAGAAATATTTGGTTCACAACGCATTGTCCCTTTTTCCATATCTGCGGTCGAAGCGCCAACGTAGCGCACAATTCTCTGTAGTTCCTGCAAAAAAATCCGGGCTTCTTCTGCTGTTTCTACATCTGGCTCAGTAACGATTTCTAACAACGGGCAACCAGCACGGTTCAGATCTACTAACGAGTAAGGCAAGCCCTCTGGATGAGTATTCTTACCAGCATCTTCTTCAAGATGCGCGCGCGTAATTCGCACGCGCTTGGTGTAACCATTAGGGTTACCACCAAATTCCGCACGTTTTGGGTCTGCAGGCACAAAAATTTCCACCCAACCATTCTTGGCAACTGGTTCATCATACTGTGAAATTTGGTAACCCTTCGGTAGATCGGGATAGAAATAGTGCTTGCGATCGAATTTTGAAAACTCTGGGATTTCACAATTCAAAGCTAGTCCTGTCATAACCCCCAAGCGCACCGCCTCTTTATTTAGCACTGGTAAAGTTCCAGGCTCGCCAGTCGCCACCTCGTCTATATTAGTATTCGGTTCTTTAGTGTTCGGGTCATTCGGAGCACGACCAAACATCTTGCTCTTTGTTGCAAGCTGCACATGGATTTCAAGTCCAATAACTGGTTTGTATCCTTTTAAGTCCATATTTACTCTGGTTTCTGCTTATGGAAGTCGGTTGCATTTTGATACGCAAAACCGACATTAAATACTTTCTGTTCGCCCCATTGCGGGCCAATAATCTGCAAACCAACTGGTAGTTGCTTTCCTTCATCCTTGCCGCTAGCAGTGGTAAATCCACAAGGAATAGAAAGTCCTGGCGTTCCCGCCAACGACCCTGGAATATTCAGTTGGTCAGCAATATAACCAAACAACGGATCATCTGCAGCCTTACCTAAAGGCAGTGCCACATTCGGGGACGATGGTGCCACTAACACATCAACCTGTTTAAAAATTTCTTCAAACTCATTCAAAATTAAGCGCCGCACAGCCTGCGCTTTTTTGTAGTAAGCATCGTAATACCCAGCAGACAAAACATAAGTGCCAGTCATAATGCGTCGTTTAGCCTCATCACCAAAACCTTCAGCGCGGCTTTTCATATATACATCCAACAAATTATTTGCTTCCGTAGTTGAATGACCGTAGCGTATACCATCGTAACGCGCGAGATTAGAACTCACTTCACTAGGACACACAATGGCATACACCAAAGAACCATACTTTGTATTCGGTAAACTAACATCAACAATTTCTGCGCCCTGAGCGCGTAGCACTTCAATCGCTTCCGTTACTCTAGTACGGACACCTTCTTCTATACCATCGGCAAAATACTCTTTTGGCACGCCAATCTTCATGCCGCTAATGTCTGCGTTTAATAGTTTAGAATATTCAGGAACTTCTACTGGTCCGGTAGTAGAGTCGTTAATATCTTGTCCAGAAATTACCACAGCAATCAATGCCAAATCTAGTACGCTATTAGCCAATGCTCCCATGGAATCTAAACTTGATGCCAATGCTGCCACGCCAAAACGAGACACGCGGCCATAGGTTGGTTTCCAGCCGCTTACGCCTGTAAGCGAGGCTGGTTGACGAATACTGCCACCAGTTTCAGTAGCCAACGCCCACGGACTTAATCCCGCAGCCACAACCACCGCGCTCCCACTAGAGGAACCACCAGGCATACGTTCAGTATCCCAAGGATTCCGCGCTGCACCATAGTAAGAAGTCTCACCGCTACTGCCATGCGCGAATTGATCCATATTCGCTTTACCAATCATCACCGCTTTTTGCTCTTTTAACTTTGCTATTACTGTTGCGTCGTAAGGCGGAATATAATTTTCTAAAATTTTTGATGCAGCAGTCGTTCGAATGCCTTTGGTTAAAAATAAATCTTTCGCAGCAAATGGAATACCACACAAAGCCGGGTTAGCGCCTTCAGTGGCAATGTATTCATCTGCCTCTTCCGCTTGACGCAAAGCATCTGCTTCATCAATTGTAATAAACGCATTCAATTTATCTCGATCACCAACCGGAGACAGTTCATTAATACGCGCCAAAAAATATTTCGTTAATTCAACGGACGAAATTTCTTTGCTATCTAATTTTTCTCGTAGCTCACTAAGAGACAGTTCTTCCCAGTTCATCTATATATGATATCTAAATTACAGAATTGATTTAACTTTATAGTACTTGTCTTTGCGTTCAGGTGCATTGGCTAAAATTTCATCTTGGTAGTCAATCAGCCTAGGTGTGTCTGGACGGTCAATATTTTCTAACCCAGTCACACTAGAGACAACTTCCAAGCCTTCGGTGTCAACTTGCTTTAACTCGTCCACGTAATCCAAAACACTGGAAAGGTCTTTTTGAAACTTTTCCAGCTCGCCATCGCGCAACTCAATCCGTGCTAATTGAGCGACTTTTTTAACTTCTTCTTCACTTAACATATTGTAATTATATGGAAATTGAGCCAAAAAGAAAAGGCGTTCGCTAGGAAACGAACGCCATGTGCTAGCAAATCTGCTGTGGGAAGTCAAAATGCAGAAGCCCCAAACTTCTCTGGAATCGGCCTACCTTTTTTGCATATTTTTGACAGAGCTCTCACAAAGACCGGTTTGTTTTGTTTATCACACCCCGGGTTTTTACAATTCAACCTGGGGGTTTCAATTCCCTTGCCGTTAATGTGAGTTACATGCTCCCAATTGTGCCGCAGAACAGAAACATCGGCCTGCATTGGTTCTGCTTCCGAAAGATCGAGCTGTTCGCCTTTTACATCGTCGGTTAATTCACCCATTTCAACACTCCTCCTATTGTCTATGCCTACATACACTGATCCGCGTCTTAGACCGAACCCTCCATTGTGACCACGACCAAAGCTATCTCCTTCCAAATCTCTAAAACCTCACAATCAGCAACAAATCGGTTATCAAAGGCTTCAAATCCTTTCTTGAGCTTATATTGCAACGTATTTCCGGAATAAAGAAGTTCTGAAAAAATAATTCGGGTAACTTTCTCTTTTTCGTGCGGATTTGCAAATGAATAGTAAGGTATTGAGTTTTTTATGAGTTCTGAAAGTTGAGCTACCTCTTCAACTGTTTCTCTCATCGCTTCCTCTGAAATCTGCTCATCATTCATGAGTTCTGAAATTCGATCATTCAGTCTCTTATCTTCGGCTACAAATTCTTCAGGAGAATAAGCACCACCCTTAAGAAGCTGAATCTTATTAGTCCTCAAATATGCCAGTTCTTCACGAAGCTTTCTTTTCTCTCGCTCTATCTGATCGAACTGTTTATGTCGCTTTGTTTCAAGCAAAGCTATCTCTGTGCTATTTCTTGCGTCGAGTTCGGCCAACTCCTCTTCGGTGTAATGAAGTTTCCCTAAAAGCTTAGTAACTTCATCAGTAATAAACTTAAAATTGAAGTTCTTACAAGTATTTGCACAGCCAGGAGCACATCGAGAGCTGAAATATAAAATTCCTTTCTTAACATAGGGCGTATAGATACGCTGACAGAGATCACATCGAACAAGACCTCTAAGCGGATGGTCCAACTTCTCCGTATAATGAATACTCGTTTTCTTCTTTCTTAGAAGCTGCTGCACATCCATAAATAATTTCTCTGATATCAGAGGCTCATGGCTCGTGCTCGGTGTGTGTTTACCATCACCAGCTGGGACCATTCCGATATAGAATGGATTAGTAAGCATCCGGTGAACGTGATTTTGAGTTACCGGCCGAGAAACTTTAGGAATATCCAATGGTGTATCATCTTCCTCTTCAGCAAGCTTTTCATCTTCGGTTCTTTTACGTCTCATAGGAACTGTCGTGAGACCCTGTTCATTGGCATATCGAGCTAGATCAGACAAACTCCAATTTTCTGTAGAATAAAGCTCATAAAGCGATCTGATGATCGGAGCTCTCACAGGGTCCAAAGGCTTGAAGTCCATATTTCCTTCATTGAGATAGCCGATAGGGGCTCGATTGGTGCATTTACCTTTCTCTCTGGCGTGCTTAATGGTCAAAGTAACCTTCTCACTGGTTACTCGTGAGTGATGCTGCGAAAACATGCCGTCAATGTCCATATGAAGTTCACCAGAGCTAGTTTTGTCATACTTGGCAAAGACGAATCGTACATCAATCCCATTTTTCATGAGCTTTCTTACAACTGTATCGTCACCTTTATTTCTACTGATTCGGTCCCAACAAAGAACAATAACGCCTTTGAATAATCCTTTACTTAAAAACATCAAAAGCTTTTGAAACTTCGGTCTCTCGATTTTGTACTGGACCAGACCATCAGCTGTAATGGTAATTTCACTGTCCTCTTTAAAGCCAGAGTGCTTTTCTGAAATGACACCGTCTGAACAAAAGCTTTTAAGGGTGACTGGTGCGAGAGGTAGTCTCTCTAATTTTGCAAAGCGAACATTTTGAGCTTTTTGATATGAAATAGAGTTCTTTTGGTTGTCCGGTTCGTCAGTGCTTTTGCGGTTATATACCAAATAGAAATCACGATATTTTCCGCTTTCAATTTCTTTAAAAAGTTTGTCTTCCGGCTCGATCATATTCATCTTCATTACTTAAATTTTATCAATTTTCTTCCTGATTGTCCCACCTACAAGCTCATAACCTTCTCGAATCATCCGATCATGGATTTCTCTCAAAGCCTCGCCTAATTCCTTGAGAGCTCTGAAACTTTCATCTGAAAGCACATACCCTAATGCACGATTTTCAGAACATTTATCCACACCAACAACATCAACTTTTGGAAAAGTTGGAATATTTGTAGTTAAGTTGTTTGATAAATTTTCCATACTAAATTCCTCTTTCTTTCAGAGCAAAAGCCTTGAGACTTGCTTCGAGTTCTTGATATAGCTTTTCTAGTTTTCGACCTTTGCGTGTAAGTTTTCCGTTATATGTGTATCGCTTAATTTGTTGCTGCAATGCTTCTATCTTGAGTTCAAGTTTTACTGCATCAAAGATGGGCTCTTGTTTATTTATCTTTTGAGATAGATAGGTAAGGTTGTAACAATGCCTACATGCAAACCAATCATCGGCTTTGTAGAGGACACCAACACGTCGGCCGCACTGTTTACCAGCTTTTGCGAGTGGACAGATAAACCAATAACGAGTGCCGCCATAATTACAAGAAGTTTCTGTAATCAGGACCTTATAATCAAAATCCTTCTTTTCTCTAGTAAAGAAATCTGTTTGGGTATAAATGAATCGAGCAAATTTATTAGGTCCAAGTAAGTCGTATTCAACTGTGATACGCCCTTTCGAGCCATTCTCACCCCAGGTGACATTGGAAGAACCCTGAAGGCTTTTCGCATCTCGTAATAGCCACCAGATTGGTATCTTTTTGCAGTTATCGGCTTCGATCTTGCTCATAGAGTTTTATTTTTCTACCGAAATCAATAGACATTCGGTGTAGTTACAGAGTATTTTTGCCAAACGAACTATCAATATTCACATCCACCACAGCTGGCATAGGGACCTCTTTACCATTTCTTTTGGCTTGGATTCGTTCAAGCTCATGGAGAGCTTTTAAGAGGCTACGCTCAATGGTTGTCTCGTAGCGTAAGATTGTTTCGATTCCTTCATGGGTAAGCATGTTCTTTTTCTTGAGGCGAGCATCTTGTTTCTCATCAAAAAGGCCATCAATTCCAGCAAGGATAAAACCTTCATTCTTGATGTACTCCATCGTGTTCTTTTCGGCTGATACGGACCGACGTAATCGCCAGAGGCTAGAGATAATTCTGTCTACCAACATTTCTTCAATCGGTCCTACAGGCTTCAGTTCGTCTATAAGAGCTTCGCTAAGGTTTTTGAGAGTATTCTCATCCTCACCTTCGACTATCGCTTCCTGGCTCAAAATTCCATGCTTGAGGGCATTGAGTTTTGATACTGCTTTGCCTTCTGGAGTTTTGGGGCCACCTTTGTTTTGTTGATTGTTTTCCATAGTTTTAAATTTTTAAAATGGTATTTCTTCTGGTTTAATCTCTTCATTCATGTTTACATCGTTCACGACATTCACTTGTTCACCTCGAATATCCGCATCGGTAATACCAAAGCGTTCCTTCCACATATCCAGTCGTTTACGATTTTCTTTGAATGAGAGAACAAATCCTTTTCTGGTCTTGTAGGATTTCAGTTGCAACTTGGACCGGAGATACCAGCCAACTTTTCTGGCCTGAAGCGTGTCATCGGTGATGTCGCTTTCCTTATTCACTTCATCGGTAATTTGCTTCACTGTGATTTCACTAGCTCCGGTCTCGTGCTCAAGTTTGAGGATTGAGAAGACAATATCGCTTTCCCATGAGAGACCTCGATCAGCTACCAGCTCACTGTTATATTTGATGATGAATGTTTTTAAGTGGTCCCGAATGGTGTCATCTTTGATGATGGACATGAGCGGAATCACAATCTGGTTTAGTCGTGGATGAATACCTTCGATAATTTCAGTTCGTTTTTCGATTGGAGAAAAGTAATTCTTCAATCTCCACATTAGGAGCTTGTTTCTGATCGCTTCAGCTTCGGCATAGAAACTCTCATCGAGTGTTCTGGGAATATCGGTCCTAAGTTTGCCAGCTCCCATTTCTTCAACTAGGAATCGGCTCTCAAGTGCTTTATCTGAAAACGTCTCACGAGTGGCTACAATCTTTGGGCAGAACACGTCATAAGCTTTTACCTCAAAAGTCCCTTTGCCTTCGGACCGCAGCACTGGCATACCTTTCTGATAGCCACTGTTAAGAATCTTCACGATCTCTGAAGTCATATCAGAGAATTTGAAGTCAGCTTCATCAATAACCAGAGTGCCTTTTACTTCATTGATAATTCTGAAGATCGGGCTTGGTGTAGTAGCTCCACCAGTGAACGTAGGCTTGTAGCAAAGCACTCCTACGGCCTGTAAGAATCGAGATTTACCACTCCCAAAGTCTCCAATGGCTCGTAAGTAAGGGACCTCATTGAAGCGATCAAACATCCAGGTGAAGAGAACATAGTAAGTGGCGATCTGTTCGAACACTTCGGAGATGTCCAAATACTTGTGAATGAAGGTCCTGATCTCATTGAGGATTTCCTCTTCACTTTCATAAGGTGCTGCAAGTGATGGGAAGAGGATCACCCCTTTTTCCACGAGATTATAAGTTGGTGGAAGTGGAATATATTTTTGGCCACCAACTTCTACTTGCTCAAGGAAGCTTTCAGTATGGCCGAGCCGGTCCACTTTGATGTACGAGCTCTTATTTAGGACCGGACTGAAGACCATTTCGTAGAGAGCGTCAGGAGTAATGATTGTCGTTTTGAGGATCGGTTTATCTTTTCTTTCTTCGTTGTTCATATACATTTTTCATTTAGTTGGTTTAGTAATCTCTCTGCATTGCGTAGATGCGAGATTTGAGATTCTTTCGGGTATTCGCAAACTCAAGAGGATGAACTTCAATGCGATTACTCCAAAAGCCATCCACCGCATCTTTGAGAGCTGGGTGATTGGTAAAAATAAAGGCAGCTTTCTTGCTTGAGATAGCTACGATGTTTTCAAGGGTGTAGCCCTTGCATACGAGAGTTACGGCAACATCAATGTCGTTTGTCTCATAGGGGTCCAGAGGGGTTTCTGGTACATGTTTTTTCATAAGCATTTACATTGGTGTTTATTGTTAGATGTCCTCCCACCAAGAGAAGTACAGTTACAGTTTCCGGTTTAGAAAATGTTCTGTGTAATTCCTGAATTTTCCTGAAAAAGCAAAAACACCCTTGAAATTCAAGGGTGTTTTCTAGGTGATTTATTCAGTTTTTCAGTAAGAAACAGTTTTACTGCATCTTGTTGTTGAAGATGATACCAAAGTTGCGGACGCTCTCAATCAGAGGCTTACCATGATCTTCGGTTTCGGGTATGTTGGCGTATCGAATAAAGCCATTACTCTTATCTTTGAGGTTTTGCTGAATAAACTTCTGCATTTCATCATCGCTCTTATGAGCAGCAGTCTTAATTCTGCTCTTTATTTCAACTCCAAGGTCCTTATATGAGATTTCGCCGCCATCAGGAAGCTTGGCGTAGAGAGCACTAAAC
>CAZYSI010000013.1:0-21624 GCA_964650345.1 uncultured Candidatus Saccharibacteria bacterium
CTTTTCAAAAGCAAATTGAGTTTGCTTTGAAATATGACAAAGCCTTATGTATCCATTGCCGCCCCTCAGATGGAACCAATGATGCCTATGAAGATTTACTTGAAATTATTCGCCAAACAAAAGTTCAAAATCCCCAACTTCGTTTCGAAGTACATTGTTACACGGGTGATGCAGCTACTGCCTTAAAATTTACTGGCCTAGGTGGTTATATTGGCCTAAACGGCATCATTACTTTTGATAAATCCACCCGCAGCAAAGAAGTGGTAGAAGCTGTTCCTTTGGAAAATATTATTTTAGAAACCGACGCCCCGTACTTAAGTCCGAAATCCAAACGTGGTCAGCGCAACGAACCAGCTTATTTACCTGAAGTTGCCGAGAAGATTGCCGAGTGGAAAAACATCAGTATAGACGAAGTTGCTGAGCAAACTACGAAGAATGCTTGCCAACTGTTTCTATTAAATAGCTAGACATGGATTTACAAAAATCGCATCAAAAAATTATTCATGAAGCAGTACAAGATGGCTCATTTGAACGCCCATTTTTTACTAGCTCTATGACTCGAGAGGAAATCGAGCAAACAGTATTAAGCGAGCATCCGGAAGCTAGGGAAATTTTTGAACGACAGGAGCTAATTTCTGTAAAATACATCAACAAGGACGGAAATTTTTGTGAGGGTCAAATTTTGGCTGACAGAGAATTATCAAATGATGTTAAAGATTTATTCAATTTTCTTATAGAACAGCGGTTTGCTTTAGACAGCATAACTCCTATTCAAAATAGTAAGTACAATTCCACCGATGAGATATCTATGCAAGACAACAACACCTCTGCATTTAATTTTCGCTACATCGATGGCACTGTGCGCTTGTCGTTGCATGCATTTGGATTTGCTTTAGATATTAACCCTCAAGACAATCCTATACAGAAAGATGGTGTGACCTTGGCTCCGGAGGGAGCCCAGCGCAACATTGAGGACTCCCAAGTATTTACAGAAGATCATCCTGTGGTGAAGTGGTTAATAGAGCGAGGTTGGGAGTGGGGTGGAAACTGGGAGAATTATCAGGATTATCATCATTTTCAGAAACCCTTGGCTACATCGGAGTATTTAAACGAGTTAGAATCTCAGTATAGCAATGGTTTGATAACAGAAGATGATTATAAACAACGGGTTGCAACCGCACAAAAAAATGGAAATTCATAATCTCATAAAATTTGTTGAACTTATTCATACTTTTCGGGAAATCGAGCGCGTGCTTTGGTTAAAAGGACGGGACTATCCGGAAAACGATGTTGAACATTCGTACCAATTAGCAATGGTAGCTTGGTATGCTGTTTCTAGTCAGAAACTACCTTTGGATACTGATAAAGTTGTTAAGTATGCAATGCTTCACGATTTAGTAGAAGCATACGCAGGTGATGTCGATGCTTTCGATGCTGACCCGCAGCGGGATGAAAAGAAAGCCAAGAAAGAACGTGAGGCTTTGGAAAAGCTAAAAACTGAATTTCCAGAATTTCCAGATATGCTTGAGTTAATTGAAAGTTATGAGGCTCGCTTCGACGAAGAGAGTAAATTTGTTTATGCATTAGATAAAGTTCTGCCGGTAATAAATATCTATTTAGACAATGGTCGTACTTGGCAAAAGCGGGGAATTGGTTTTACCTTGGAAACACTAACTGTGAATAAGAAAATAAAAATTGCTAACCACCCTGAAGTCAGTAAATATTTTGATCAACTAGTAGAAATTTTAAAACAAGAAGAGCCAAGGCTTTTCCCTCAGGCACCTGAACCGCAAAAATAATTAGAATGATAATAATTAAGTACCAAAAACGTAACCATAAATCTATTATTCATGCAATAAGCTTAGCGCTGAAGCAAGGAAAGGTGGTCGCGTACCCAACCGACACTTCGTACGGTTTGGCAATTGATGTTACCAACGAGCAAGCCTTGAAAAAGTTTTACAAAATAAAAGAACGAACTAGCAAGAAGCCAGTTCATATTGTTGTTGGTACGGTTTTGCAGGCTAAAAAATACAGTCATTGGAATCGTGCGGCTACTATCTTGGCTAAAAAGTTTTGGCCAGGTCAATTAAGTTTAGTATTACCAATTGCCAGTAAAGGTACCAACAAACCAGGAAGTAAAGTTAAGTTCTTAAAATTATTTAGCGCTGGCACAGGAAGTATTGGCTTGCGTATGCCTAATAATCAAATTGCGCTCGACATTGTAAAGCAACTAAAGAGTCCCATTACTGCTACTAGTGCCAATCCATCTGCCCACCTTTCAGGTGGGGTAGACAGCTATTCAGCCACAGAAGTTTACAAGCAATTTTCCAAGCAAAAATATAAACCTGATATAATTATAGATGCTGGAAGACTGCCAAAAAGAAAACCTTCTACTCTGCTGAAATTAACTCAGAGTGGATCTACTCCTAGATCAAGAGAAGTTAGCTACGAAATTCTGAGGCAAGGACCAATTACGAAACAGAAAATTGACCACGCTTTAAAAAAATCAATTTAAACTCTAAATGACATTTCACGATCATTTTCACTTTCCGCACTATTTTGCAGGTAAAATCCGTAGCGAAATTGAACACCTATATAGTTCAGTAGCTATTGGTAATTTGGCTCAAGCGATTATTACAGTTTTTGAGCCGATTTTTCTATACAGTGTAGTGGGTTTAAGCATCCCAGAAATTTTGTTGTTCATGGCAGGCGTGTACGCTCTTTATACTTTGATCATGGTATCGGGAGGAAAGTTTGCCTCGAAGTTTGGATATTTTAGATCTATTCTTGTGAGCATTCCTTTTCAGATTTTGTATTGGTTTTTGATTTTAGGATCAGAGCAGCAGGTGATTTTGCTAGTTGGCGCAGCCATTGCTTTCGCACTTCAAAAAGCATTTTATTGGCCTGCGCTACATGCAACTATGGCGCAATTTTCCGATAAACAACAGACCGCCCGTGAGTTTAGCGCAATGTATGCGATTATGAATTTGATGCAAATAGTTGGTCCAATGATAGGCGGCTTTCTTTCGTACATGCTTGGCATTGAAGCAATTTTTATTATTGCATCGGTTGTGTACTTCTGTTCAGTAATCCCTTTGTTTTGGTCAAAGGATAAAACTATGAAGCGAAAACCGTATCGGTTCCACGACACACTGGCGCTGTATAAAAAATTCCCTAGCCGTTTTCTTGGTTACTTTGGTTTTGGTGAAGAACTGTTGGTATTAACAATTTGGCCAATTTTTATTTTCATCATCTTAACTAATTACCAAGACACGGGCTTGTTAGTAACAGTAGCTACTTTGGTTGCAACCGGACTGGGGTTGTATATTGGTTTTTACACAGATAAGCACAGCAAAGGCTCTTTGCTAAAAGCTGGTACTTTAATTTACGCTTTAACTTGGTTAGTGCGTATTCCAATTATTTCGCCGTTTGGTACTTTTATTGCCGATGCCTTGTCCCGTACGACTAAAACTTTAGTCTTTATTCCGGCATCTGCTCTAGCCTATGAACGTGCTAAAGAAAAAGGCATCATGCCTTACGTAATTGGAGTAGAGCAGGCCTTGTCCATAGGAAAGTTGCTCGCTTGTCTAATTGGAATTGTGGTTTTTGCGGCCACGGGTAGTTTTGTGGCATTATTCATTGTGGGAGCAATTTTCTCCCTGTTTTACTTTTTAATTTAGAAATTAGGAGTTATGGATTTAAACTATTTGTTACGAGTAGATCCTGCAGTCGCTGATCTTATTAAAGCCGAAGAACAGCGTCAAAAAGAGGGGATAGAAATGATCCCATCTGAAAATTATGTGTCAGGAGCTGTTTTAGAAGCCCTAGGTAGTGTGTTAACTAATAAATATTCTGAAGGATATCCAGGCAAACGCTATTACGGCGGACAGGAAAATACTGATCAAGTTGAAGAGCTGGCCATTGCCAGAGCTAAAGAACTGTTTAAAGCAGAACATGTAAACGTACAACCTTTGAGTGGTGCGCCTGCAAATGTGGCAGTGTATTTTGCTTTGCTCGAGCCGGGCGATACTGTATTGGGCATGGATCTGTCTCACGGCGGTCATTTAACTCATGGCCATCCAGTGACTTACATGGCGAAGCTGTTTAACTTTGTGCGTTATAAAATGAAAGATGTAGCTACTGGTGAAATTGATTACGATGAACTTCGCCAGACTGCTATTAAAGAAAAACCAAAAATTATTCTAGCTGGCTTTTCTGCATATCCAAGAGAAATTGATTATGCAAAAATGAAATCTATTGCCGATGAAGTCGGTGCGATTACAATGATGGATGCCGCTCATATTGCAGGCCTTATTGCTGGTGGACAGCTGCGCAACCCATTTGATGATGGTTTTGATATTGTTACAACAACAACTCATAAAACATTGCGTGGTCCCCGAGGTGGTATGATTATGTCGGCCAACACAGACATTGGTAAAAAAATAGACAAGTCAGTTTTTCCCGGGTTCCAAGGTGGGCCGCATATGAACAATATTGCTGCCAAAGCTGTGGCATTTGGCGAAGCCTTACAACCGGAATTCAAGACTTATGCAGCACAAGTTATTAAGAACGCAACCAAACTCGCAGATGAGCTTATAGCGCGCGGTGGTAAATTGATCACAGGTGGAACTAGTAATCATCTTATGCTAGTTGACTGTATGACCTCTTGGAATGTCCCAGGTAAGCAAGCACAAAGCGTTTTAGATTCAGTGGGTATTACCTTGAATATGAATATGATTGCTGATGATCCACGTAGTCCTCTTGACCCAAGCGGTATTCGTTTAGGAACTCCCGCAATTACCACGCGCGGCGCGAAAGAAGACGATATGACCAAAATTGCCGATTGGATTGTGAGGACATTGCAATCCCCAAACGACTCAGGATTACATGAGAAAATTAAAGAGGAATTACGGCAGTTTAGCCTACAATTCCCAGTACCTGGCATTAAGTAAGAGACATTATTTTAGTGGAATTATTTCAAGCTTTTATTTTAGGAATGGTGCAGGGGTTGGGTGAGTTTTTACCCATCTCGTCTTCAGCACATTTAATTTTAGTGCCATGGCTGTTTAATTGGTCGGATCAAGGCCTAGCTTTTGATATTGCTCTGCATTGGGGAACACTTTTGGCTGTGGTTACGTACTTTCGTTTAGACATTTGGCATCTTGCTAAAGGCTTTATTCATTCGTTGCAAAAATCAACTCGGGATTTGCAAAATAATTTGTATCAAAAGTTAAGTTGGTTAATTATTTTAGCGACTATCCCAGCAGCTATATTAGGGAAAATTTTTGAGCATCAGGTAGAGACTGCGTTTCGTAACCCAGTATTGATTGCGATTACCTTAGCAGTGGTTGGTATTATTTTGTACTTGGCAGATAAGTATGGCAGCAAGTTGCAAAATTTAAATAACACTTCATGGACAAACGCCTTGGTCATTGGTTTGGCTCAAGCAGTGGCAATCGTGCCGGGAATTTCCAGAAGCGGCGCTACAATGATTGCTGGTTTATTCCAAGGGCTCAAGCGTGAAGACGCCGCGCGTTTCAGTTTCCTTATGTCGGTCCCAATTATTTTTGGCGCGGGATTGTTAAAAATTCCAGATATTGCTGAAATTGAAAATCTAGCTCCGGTTTTGGTAGGATTTGCATCATCAGCTATTTTTGGCTTCCTCTCAATTAAATTTTTATTAAAATATATTACTCAGCGTGGATTCGGTATTTTTACTTGGTATAGATTAGCCCTTGCGGTAATTTTAATAGTAGTTTATTATTTGCGGTAATAAGGAGCCGCAATATTGAGACAGACTACCTATCTTCAATATCAGAAACAAATTGCTGACAGCAAAGTGTTTCGGTACTTTTGGCAATTTTGGAGCAACTATGCTTTTGTGTTTTTTGCCGCCGCGGCGTTAATTATTTTAATTGACGAGAAATTTTTTCAATACAGCAAGCCAGTGTTTATTTTGTCGATACTGGCTTTTTTAGTGGTTAGGGGAATTGTAATTGCAATTATTAATTTAATTTACGAACGCAGTCGGCCGTATCAGCGTTTTAACTTCGAGCCGATTACCTCAAAGTTTTTTTCTTTTAAAACACATACTCACAACGCGTTTCCGTCGCGCCATACAGCAGCCTATTTTACTGTAGCTACAGTGATTATAATATTTTTTCCAGCTCTGGGTGCGTGCTTAATGTTTGTTGGGCTAATGGCAGGTGGGGCAAGAGTTATTCTGGGCTATCATTGGCCGTCAGATATTATTGTGGGAGCACTTTTAGGTATATTGGTGGGATATTTAACCTTCCTTATTGGCTACCCAATTCTGTTTACCTGAACTAATATTTTTGGTACAATACCTCAGTATCTGCTTTGAAATTGGAATATTCTTTCTTGGCCGAGTGGCGGAACTGGCAGACGCGCACGACTCAAAATCGTGTATCTTCGGGTGTGAGGGTTCAACTCCCTCCTCGGCCACCAAGAGAATTTCAATAGTCACAAAAGTAATTATATGGACAGCATTGTTCCTCCACAATCATCATTGCCCCAAAGTCCGGGTGAGCCTAATTTGGAAATAGAAGAATTTGATGACCTAGCTTCGGCTGCATCTACCACTAATCCATCAATAATTGCACCTGTAGCGTCAGACACTGAACCAACCGCTGAGACAACCGAAAAAGTTTCTTATGTTGATTCTAGTATTCAAGAAATAGATATTTCAGATATCGTTGCTAATCCATATCAACCTAGAACACAATTTAAACAAGAGGCATTAGAAGAACTCGCCAGTTCCATAAGAGAGCATGGGGTAATTCAACCACTAGTGGTTACCAAAACCACAACTGGTTATGAAATTGTTGTAGGAGAGCGTCGTTTTCGAGCGTCACAACTTGCTGGCCTAACCAAAATCCCAGCGATTGTAAAAAGTACATTGCACGACCAGACCAAGTTGGAAGTGGCTTTAATAGAAAACACTCAGCGACAAGATCTAAATGCAATTGAAGAAGCGCGTGGCTACGACCGGATGATTAAAGAATTTAATCTTACCCAAGATCAAGTAGCCAAGAAAGTAGGGAAGTCGCGAAGCGCAGTGGCCAATACTTTGCGCTTATTGAATTTGCCTGCAGAAATTCAGCGTGGGGTGATTGAAGGACAAATTACTGAAGGTCATGCTCGCGCTATTCTCGGCTTAGGTGATAATATAGAAAAAATGATTTTAATGTACCAGACGGTGTTGGACCAAGGATGGAATGTTCGCCAAGTCGAGGCTAAGGTCCGAGAAATTACAGTTAAGCGTCGTATCGACGCAGCTACGCCAGATCCAAAACTCATGGCCATTGAAACTGAGTTACGTGGGAAGCTCGGCGCTCAGGTAAAAATTCAAAGACAAGGTCGAGGCGGTAAAATTACTATAGATTTTTTCAGTGACGAAGATTTAGAAGAAATCTTGCATCGTATGGCAGAGGAAAAACCCAACGCCGATCAAGGCAACTATCTTACGGTTTAAATTCTAGAAGTTAGCTAAAGTTTTGTATGCTCTGCTTCGGTGTTTTCTTATAGAATATCCAGAACACTACACCGGCCATAAAAATAGTAACTGATGCCACAATAATTGGTGCATTTGGCGTTATCCAGGCAGCAATATAGCCAGATAAAATTGGAGTAATGCTTTGTCCTAAAGTATTAATGCTTGAATTTACTCCTAAGACCTCGCCTTGCCGTTCCGCTCCGACCGTTTTGCTAATCAAAGATAAGAAATTGGCTTGAATAAGCCCAAAAAATATTGCAAAAAACGGTACAATGAACAGAAGTCCCCAACCTGTGCGCGGTGCAAAAAATAAGGCAATACAAATTGCCATGGCAATTAGACTGTAACGTAGAATTTTATCTTCCGTGAACCATTTGCTGACATTACTATTTACGAATACTTGGGAGAAGACAATCCAAATTCCGGCGTAAGCAAAAAAGTCACCAACATTTCCTTGAGTAAAATCAAACTTTCGAATCAAAAAGATACTAAAGAAGGTAATAAAAAAACTAAACCCAGCTTGAAATAAAAATGTGCTTACGAATGTAGTGCGCAGTTGTTTAATTCTTAGGGCTTGTCCAATATTTTTTACCGAGCGTAGCCATTCAATGTCTAATTTTTTCTTGGCTGTTTTTAAAGTTTCAGGGAAGAAGGTGATTAGAGACACTACATTAAGGAAGCTTAGACCGGCCGCAAACCAAAATGGAGTGGCTGGGTTAAACCATGACGCTAGATTAGGATCAGAAAGTTTTCCTCCAATATATGGACCAATAACCAAACCAAGTCCAAATACCGCAGCAATGAATCCAAAGTTGCGTGCTTTGGTTTGAGGGGTAGAAATATCTGCTATTGCTGCTTGCGCAACAGAAATATTCGCGCCGGTAATTCCATCAAAACCTCGGGCAATAAATAACAGAGGGATGTTGCGCGTCAATACACCAACTGCAAATGTTGCGTAAGATAGACAGGTACCAGATAAAGCAATCGTTAAAATTTTCTTACGCCCAAAGCGATCGGATAATTGCCCTAAAATTGGCGTGGCAATAAATTGCATTAATGGATAGATCCCCACAACAAGACCGAGCAGAATATAGCCTGTATCAATCGACATTCCTGGAGGCAGGACCGAGAAATTTGAACGTTCGTCGCCAAGTAGCTGGGGAATGACTGGAATTAAAATACCGTAGCCAAGCATGTCTACAAAAAGGGTAAACAAAACTACGGCTAACGGTCGTTTTTGAAGCTTTCTTGAGATTTCTTCCATGGATTATAAATACCTCGGTATTATATCATTAAGTGCTATAATAATAGTAATGACAACAGAAATCCCTCAGTTCTTACCATTCAAAAAACTTCATGAAAAGGGCATTTTACCAACGCGTGGTAGCGCGCATGCAGCGGCTTTGGATTTGTACTCAATAGAAGCATTAGTCATTGCTCCTGGTAAGTATGCTGCAGTGCATACTGGTCTAGCGGTAGAAATTCCTTTAGGTTACTATGGCCGCATTGCTGGCCGTTCTGGTTTGGCTGCCAAGAAGGGAATCGATGCCATTGGTGGAGTTGTAGACTCTGATTATCGTGGCGAATTGATGTGTTTACTTGCTAACTTAGGCGAAGAAGACTTTGTTATTGAACCTGGTGACCGAGTCGCGCAATTTATTATTGAAGCAATTATTACTCCGCAACCAGTGTTTGTAGATGAGCTTGCTGGAACTGACCGCGATACTGCTGGCTTTGGTAGTACCGGCCATAGATAACCTTTTTATATTAAATAATTTATTAAATGACAAAGACAAAAAAGTATAGCATCATAGTCCGCAACTTCACTTTTGGTGTGGAAGATAGTTTGGTTTCTACTGTAGGCTTGTTAGCTGGTATTGCGTTGGCTGGGGTGGAGTCAAAAACTGTTGTCCTTACGGGTTTGGTATTAATTTTTGTCGAAGCATTTTCTATGGCTATCGGGAGCTTGCTTTCGGAGCAATCGGTTGAAGAATATGAAGCCAAGCGAGAAGTTTCTTTATCGAAGCCAGCCGTGGCAGCAGTAGTAATGCTTGTATCGTATATTCTCTCTGGACTTATCCCATTAGCGCCTTATGTATTTTCCACCTCCACCAATGCCGTTTATTGGTCCGTGGGCTTAACCTTAGTTGCACTACTGACTTTAGGAGCGTTTAATGCACATTTATTCCGCGTCCGTTTGTGGCGCGACAGTTTACTTACCTTAGCGATGGGTGGTTTAGCAATTTTGGTAGGTATTGCGGTTGGACAGTTGGTTAGCCACGTTGGGTAGGATTTTAAACAAATGGCAAAAATATTGACCTTAGTTATTATTTACGATGACAATAAAATTCTGCTTGGTATGAAGAAGCGGGGATTTGGTTCTGGGTTATGGAATGGATTTGGCGGCAAAATAGAACCAGGCGAAACTTTGGAACAGGCTGCACACAGAGAATTACAAGAGGAAGCGGGGATTAAAGCATCGAGCTTAAAAAGTCGCGGGCAAATTTTATTTACTTTTGCAGACGGTAACGAAGATATGCAAGTCAATATTTTTAGCAGTAACTCATATGAAGGTGAACCTGTGGAGACAGAAGAAATGCTGCCGCAGTGGTTTGCTCATCATGAAATTCCATACCACAGCATGTGGGCCGATGACCAACATTGGTTGCCAATTGTTTTAGCTGGAAAAAATGTACAGGGTCAGGTAGATTTTCAAAGTGCATCCGATCAAGTGATTATTAATAATGCTATTAGAGAGTATGAGGCAGTCTAAGAGTTTTATTGGCCTTTTTATTACTATTGTTGCAGCTGTAGCCTTTAGCGCAGCCTTTTTGGTGTTACCAGCTTCCGCCCAAGCACAAGAAGCTATTCAAAAGTATGTCACTGAGGTGACTATAAATCAGGATAGCAGTATTAATGTAGCCGAGACTATTACCTACGATTTTGGTACTGAGCAGCGTCATGGCATCTTCAGAACTATTCCATATAAATACAAGGCGCGGGGTGGTAACTTTAAATTGCGCATTAGCGATATGGTTGTAACTAACAACAGTGGGGAAGCAGTTCCGTTTAGCACTTCCTCTGGGGGTGGGGAGTTAGAAATAAAAATCGGTGATCCAGATAAAACTATTACTGGAGTGAATGAGTACAAGATTAATTACACCGTGAAGCGTGCAATAAATTATTTTGATGATCACGATGAATTGTATTGGAACGCAATTGGTGGTGGTTGGGAAGTGCCAATTAGCGGTGCTGAGGTCATAATTAATGCACCAGCAGCAATTACTCAAATGCTTTGTTATACAGGACCCGATGGCAGTACTGAACAAAATTGTAGTATCAAAGACGGTAATACCAATAAAGTTACGTTTACTGCGTCTAGTGTTTTGGCTCCAGGCGAAGGTTTAACAATTGTCGCAGGGTTACCAGCAGGCAGTTTAACTAAGCCAACTGCAACGCAAAAAATTCTGGATATAATTTCTGATAACGGTATTTTGTTGCTGCCTCTTTTGGTATTCGGTTTAATGTTCTACTTGTGGAACAAGTATGGAAAAGATGCCAAGCGCAAGAATGCGGTTGTGGCCCAGTATGAAGCGCCAAATAACTTGTCGCCGTTGTATTTAGCGAGCTTGTTAAAAAACTCCGTAAGCAATAAAGCTATTTCAGCGGAAGTAATTTATTTAGCTGAGCAAGGGTTTTTAACAATTGAGCGGCGCGAAACTACAAAATTAATTTTATTGAAGGGTAATGACTACCTCTTTAAAAAGGTAGAAAAATCTACTTCGGGTTTAGCCGAACAAACCAAAGCCTTGCTCGATGATTTATTCCCTGGTGGGAAGACAGAAGTTTTACTGTCTGAATTAAAAGATGATCGAAGTTTTGGCACTTCACTACTGGGTTTAAAAACCAAAGTGATTAAAGAGTTGGTAAAAGACGGTTATTACAAATATAGCCCAATTACTATGAAAATGATTTGGATTTTTGGAGGAATTTTTGGAGGGGTGTGGGCAGTGGTGATTTTAGGTCAAACAATTGGTTATTTGGGTGGTATTGCCGCAGCAATATCTGCGTTAATAGTAATAATTTTCGCTTTCTTAATGCCGGCACGAACTCAAAAAGGTGCAGATGCAGTTGCGCATATTCAAGGGCTGGAAGAATATTTAACTGTGGCAGAAAAAGATCGCTTAAAATTTCACAATGCTCCGGAAAAAAATCCTCAGCATTTTGAAATGTTATTACCGTTTGCAGTGGCACTTGGTGTAGAGTCAGCCTGGGCTGCGCAGTTCAAAGATCTAACTAATGCCCCGACTTGGTATACTGATACTAGCGGTGCTAGTTTTAACGCTATGGCATTTTCTAGCTCCATGAACAATTTTTCTGGATCAATGCAATCTGTTGCTAGCTCTGTAACTACTTCATCAAGTGGCGGCAGTGGTTTCTCTGGTGGCGGAGGTGGTGGTGGCGGTGGTGGCGGAGGTGGTGGTAGTTGGTAATGTTAAAATAATTTTTTGTTCCTATGAATTTCCCATTTAACTTTATAATCATCCCAGCAATTATTATTGCCTTGGCGTACTTTGGTCGCAAAGCTACTAAAATTGGTTTGCATCCGTGGTATGAGCATTTGCGTAAACCATCTTGGACTCCACCAGGTAAGCTCATTGGAGAAATTTGGTTCTTCTTGTACGTTGTTACCGGCTTAGCAGTCCTATGGTATTGGAATGTCCCATACCCTGGTTGGATTAAATATGTCACTGGCGCCGTGTTATTAGCTAACGCTTATTTTCATAAAAAATGGAACGACACTTTTTTCATTAAAAATGATCTTGCCGGCGCTTTGAAGGTTATTACCTACTTAAACATTACCGGTTTAGTCGCTACAGTATTAATTTTTTTGGATTCATTTTACGCCGCCTTCCTCATGTTACCTTACATAGTTTGGGTAGGAGTTGCTACTAATTTAAATAAACAAATCTTACATTTAAACTCAGAAAAGAAAAAACAAAACTAAACATTTGAATGAAACAAAAATGGTCTGAGCAGACAACTGAACAGGTCCTCGCTGAATTCAATACTTCAACCGATGGGTTAACTAATGTAGCAGTCATTAGCGCGCAAAAACAGTACGGACAAAACAAGCTACCGGAGCAAAAAACCGATAGTATTTTTTTGATATTCCTCCGCCAATTCACCAGTCCATTGGTATACATTTTGTTAGCAGTAAGTATTTTGGTTTTTATCTTGGGAGAATGGACCGATGCCTGTGTAATTGCCGCGGTATTGTTGCTCAATGCAGTTATTGGTGCAATCCAAGAAGGGCGAGCGCAAAATACTCTGGCAGCATTAAAAAAATTTGTTCGTACTTCAGCACTAGTGCGCAGAAACGGTGTGGAAACAATTATTCCCGATGAAGATGTAGTACCAGGCGATATTGTATTGTTACGCGAAGGTGATAAAATTCCTGCTGACGGGCGTGTGTTAATTTCTAACACCTTAACAGTCGACGAAGCTTCTCTGACAGGCGAGTCAGAACCGGTAGCTAAATTTATTGAACCAGATTCCAGCAAACAACCAAAAAATATGTTGTTCAAAGGGACTCACGCGGTTTCTGGTCGCGGGGAAATGATAGTAACAGCCATTGGTTTAGAAACAGAAATTGGTAAAATTTCGGCTACTGTAGCTAAAGAAGGCGAGACCGAAATTCCATTACAAAGAAATATTCGTGCTCTTTCTAAAATTATTATGCTGATAGTCTTGGTTGTATCGGCAGTACTGTTTCTAATCGGCATCCTTATGGGGACATCAGTGTTGGAGATGGTTAAAACTGTAGTTTCTTTGGCAGTGTCTGTTATTCCTGAAGGTTTACCAATTGTTTTAACTTTAGTTTTAGCTAATGGCGTATGGCGCATGACTAAACGTAAGGCACTAGTAAAAAAATTAGCTGCTGTTGAGGCGCTCGGTCAAACAGACATAATTGCTGTCGATAAAACTGGTACCATAACTAAAAACGAATTAGTGGTTGAGTGCGTGGTGGTGAAGGGAAAAACTTTTTTTGTACAAGGTACTGGGTATCAACCAAAAGGAGATATTTTGTTAGGGCATACTGCGGTTTCGCCGTTAGATATTCCAGAGTTGGTGTTGGCTGGTAAGATTGCTTCGTTTGCTTCATCAGAACTGCTGTTTGATCCAGAAAAACAAGATTGGCAAGTTACTGGCGATCCAACTGAAGGAGCTCTACTGGTCTTGGCGGAAAAAATTGGTTTTAAACCAGACGACATGCGGTTGCGTCACCCTGTAATGCAAGATATTCCTTTTGACTATCAGTTAAAATTTCACGGCGCAGTTTATAAGGATCCAGCTAGTAGTAGCGGCCAAACCCTGTGCGTGGTAGGTGCACCAGAAACAATTGCCAAACTAAGTGGTGTTACTGAAACAGAAGTCCATGACAAAATTTCCTCATTGGTAAATGATGGTTTGAGGGTAGTAGCCTTTGCTTTTGCAGAAGTAAATAGTGTTGTAGTGCCAACTGAGCTCCCGCGTTTAACTTTCGGAGGGCTGTATGCTATGCGCGATGCGCTGCATCCGGAAGTGCCTAGCGCAGTGCAAGCGGTGCAGGCTGGGGGAATCAAAGTAATTATGATTACCGGTGACCACAAGCTAACTGCTGCGGCTATTGCAAAGCAAGCTAACATTTTGAGAGACGGGGATACAGTTTTGACTGGCGAACAATTAGACGCCATGAATCCAGCCGAATTTACGGAAGCGTTGCAAACCGTAACTGTATTTGCGCGCGTGACTCCGTTCCACAAACTGCGAATTGTGCAGGCGCTTAAAGTACAAGGGAAAATTGTGGCAATGACTGGTGATGGTGTTAACGATGTGCCTCCACTGGTAGCTGCTGATTTAGGTGTGGCTATGGGTGTTTCTGGCACGGAGGTGACTAAGGAGGCTGCGGATATTGTTCTTCTCGATGATAATTTCACTACTATTGCCGCGGCTGTTGAAGAAGGACGAGGGATTTACCGCACCATAGAGCGAGCCTTACTGTACTTGTTTTCAACTGGCATGGGCGAGCTCTTTACTATTGCCGCCGCGATTTTTATTGGCTGGCCTCTACCAGTAGTGGCTGTGCAAATTTTATGGCTTAATTTTGTTACTGATGGTTTCTTAACAATTGCGTTTGCGATGGAGCCAAACACCGAAAAATTACAGTTAGGAAAGTTTAAAACCAGTAAATATTTAATTAATGGGAAAATTTTGACCCGTATGATACTCATGGGTTCAATTATGATGGTTTTGACCTTAGTGCTATTTTATTACTATAAAGACGGTGAATATATTAAAGCCACAACTATTGCTCTTACAGAATTAGCAGTATTGCAGTGGATTAATGCTTGGAATTGTCGGAGTGAAAAAACCTCTGCCTTTCGCAACCTTTTGTCCAACCCGTATTTAATTCTTGCTACTGCTTGCGTAATTGGGTTCCAACTTTTAGCGGTTTATAACCCATTTTTTCAAAAATTCCTTAAGACTGTGCCGTTAGATAGCGGTGAGTGGTTGTTAATAGTCCTAATGGCTTTACCTCTTTTGCTTATTGAAGAGCTAAGAAAAATTTTTGTGCGTCGCTAAGCCATCGCTTGAAAGAAGTTAGTCAATTTTCAGCTCCGCATCATTCTGCTTTCAGGTTTGTGAGGTATTGTTTAAATGTTCCTGTCTGTGAGTCTAGTTAATATACGGGAACAGAAAGGATCTTTGATGTTCGGGTCAAAAATTATTATGAAACTGATCCGGGAAGTTTGGGATGATGCCTAAGAATGCTTAGATAGAAGTTATGAAGGAAAGAAGAAAGGGATTTACAATTGAATAAGAAACAAGCAAATTGCACAAATATCTTTTTCCCAGCAATATTAGAAGCGAATCTCGCTTTGGTCGATTCTCATAAGGAGATTCGGCAAGAATATCAGAAAAACTAAAACCGCCCTGAACGTGTTTGTTACGTGGGCGGTTTTATGCTGCAGCTTTAGCTTTGTTAGTTACCTTAACCCCTTGGTGGGTTTTGCTCTTGGCCTTAATGCAGCGCGTGCAAGCTTTTACTCGGTTACCAGCTGTATCTCTGGTCCATTGCGTGTTAGGCATTAATCTACGCACAGATGCACGCATGGAGTGAGAACGTTTAATAGTCCTGGAGTAAGTCTTGCCGCAAATGGTACACATTCTTGGCATAGGTTTTAAAAGTGTTAAATTAAGTACTTGCTAAGTTTAATATATTTTCAGATTTTTGGCAAGAGGTGTTAATATAAGTATATGGATAAACTTATTACCCTCGCTATTTTCATATTATCTGCCGTGGTTCACGAAGTATCTCACGGGCTGGCTGCGGAGAAGTTTGGAGATAGCACTGCGCGCGATGAAGGCCGTATTACCCTAAATCCTATTCCGCATATAGATCCGTTTGGTTCAATTTTGCTCCCAGGATTTTTACTTCTAATCGGTAGCCCAATTGTGTTAGGTGCTGCAAAGCCAGTGCCGGTCAATTTTAATAATTTGCGCCCACGAAAGTTAGGGATGGCCTTAGTTTCCTTGGCGGGCCCTTTAAGTAACTTTATTTTAGCTGGGCTATTAATTCTACCAGTTAAGTTTCAATTAGTAACAGGGGATATTGCAGAAATTTGGTTGTCAGCAGTTTTAATCAACATCATTTTAGGGGTATTTAATTTAATACCAATCCCACCGTTAGATGGCAGCAAAATTATTGCTTCACTATTACCACAAAATGCCATGTACTGGATTTTGTCTATGGAGCAGTATGGATTCTTCCTAATTATTATTTTTTTGATGCTAGGAGTTTTGGATAAAATTTTGTTGCCAGTGGTAACAGTATTTTTCCGGCTGTTTGGCATGACTATTTAATTAAAGAAATAATTTGGAAATAAAAAAAGCTTCGCGTTGACGAAGCCTTTTTGTTGCTAACTGCGCAACTTGAGTTAATGAGCTATTGAGCCCTTGCAAAATCTAGCGCTCCAGATGGGGCTCGGAAGCATGCTTGATCCTCAAGAAAACTACGAAGCCACTCGGCAGCCTGGTGGCTTGCGAAAGATCGAACGCAGATTGCTCGGATATCCCTGGCCATTTTAGGATATCTAACCACCACTATATCTTTCCCGCCTATGCCGCATCTCTCGTGCCAAGGGTGAATTGTAACTTGTTTATCTTCTGGCGCTCGCCGATTAAAACTTATTGCAACACAGGTTGGGTCATACCTGATTATGCGGTTGGTGAATTTTAGCAGCCTTTGGCTGAGTCGAGTTTGGGCAACAATAACCCTAAACGGATTATCGTGCCGGCATGGTCCAGGGACAAGAAAAATTTCCCCGGTGTATTGTTCAACGCCAACACAGTCGTGGGGTCGAAGTAAAATCAGCCCGCGCTTGGTTTTAACCTCGAACCTCCCGCCCGAAAGAGGGTGAATAATGAGTTCAACTAATTTCGGGTTACCGTATAAGTGATACGATCCATTTAACCCCTCTAATTCCGAGGTAGATATGAACCGGGTTTTGTTATACTTTTCTCCGAGATCTGCATGGTCAATCACGACTTTTACCTCCATTTGACTTTATCTGCTGTTAGTTTAGGTTTATGTTTTTATATAGTCAACTTGACGAGAGTGGTAAAATTGCCTATAATCAATCTACAATTCATTGAAGCCCAGGTAGGCTATAAACCTATCCAAGAATTACTGACACATTGCTTGCTAAATGGGAAATTACTGGCATAGGCTTCGCCAGAGTACCAAATGGCAATACCTATTAGAGAATCGACTCTGGGTCGGTTTTTTATGTGCTATTAATCGGGAAGTGTCATCCCAAATTTAGAAAGGGACATCTAAAAGATGCCAACTATTAACCAATTGGTTCGCAAAGGGCGCAAGCCTTTGAAAGCCAAGAGTAAGTCTCCGGCGTTGCAACGTCGTGTGAACTTGCTAAAGAATAAAACTTTGCATATGCCAGAAGGCGCGCCTTTTATGCGCGGCGTATGTTTGAAGGTTTACACAACCACTCCAAAGAAGCCGAACTCTGCGCTTCGTAAAGTGGCTAAGATTAAATTGACTAACCAGATGGAAGTTTTGGCTTACATCCCAGGTGTTGGTCACAACTTACAGGAACACAGTGTAGTAATGATTCGTGGCGGTCGTGTAAAAGACCTTCCGGGTGTTCGTTATCACATCGTTCGCGGTAAGTTAGATACTTTAGGCGTTGACGGTCGAAAACGCTCTCGCAGTAAATATGGTGCTAAGAAGCCATCAGGAGGATCTAACTAATGCCACGTAGAGCAAGAAGTTTTGAAAAACATTTACCAGATCCTGATCCAAAGTTTTCTAGCGTAAAGTATTCTAAATTCATCAACTATTTGATGGAACGCGGCAAGAAAACTGTATCTCAGAAAATCTTTTATGATGCACTAAACATCGTGGAAGAAAAAATGAAGAAAGAAAAGGATGCAGAAGTTACTGATCCTCGCCAAGTATTCGATATCGCTTTGAAGAACATTTCTCCATTGATGGAAATTAAGGGTCGCCGTATTGGTGGTTCTAACTATCAGGTACCAATGGAAGTGCAAGAACCTCGTCGTACCAGTCTTGGTATGAAATGGATGATCGCCGCTGCACGCGCTCGTAAGGGTGCTCCAATGCGCGAAAAGCTCGCTCAAGAAATTGTTGATGCATTCAACAAAATTGGGGCTGCTGTGAAGAAGCGTGAAGATACTCACCGCATGGCCGAAGCAAACAAAGCGTTCGCTCACTTCGCCCGGTTTGGGAATAAGCGTAAGTAATTAGAAATAAAATATGCCTAGAGAATATCCAATAGAAGCAACTCGTAACATCGGGATTATCGCTCACATCGATGCCGGTAAAACTACAACTACCGAAGGTATCTTGTATAACACCGGTATGATCCACACCATTGGTGCAGTACACGAAGGTGAAACTGTTACCGACTGGATGGAACAAGAACGTGAACGTGGTATTACTATCACTTCCGCGGCTGTAACTTGTTACTGGAAACCCCAGTACATTAAGATGGCTGACGAAAACGTTGATCAGTACAAAATTAATATTATCGACACACCAGGACACGTAGACTTCACTGTAGAAGTAGAACGGTCTTTGCGCGTGCTTGATGGTGCCATTACCGTATTCGACGGTAAGATGGGTGTTGAACCTCAATCCGAAACTGTATGGCGCCAAGCTGACAAGTATGGTGTGCCTCGTGCATGTTTCATCAACAAGATTAACCAAACCGGCGGTGACTTCTATAAGTCTCTTGATTCTATCCATAACCGTTTGACCAAGAACGCTTTTCCAGTGCAACTGCCAATCGGTTTTGAAAAGGATATTGTTGGTGTAGTTGACCTTGTAACAATGAAGTCTTACACCTACAAAGATTACACAGATAAAGAATTTACAATCGGCGAAGTTCCTGCAGATATGAAAGAAAAGGCAGAGAAGTACCGTCATGAACTTATTGAAAAAGTTGTCGAATTCGACGATGAGTTAATGGAAAAATATTTGGGTGGAACTGAATTAACCGAAGATGAGTTACTTCAGGCAATTCGCAAAGCTACTCGCTCTGGTGAATTCTATCCAGTATTTGGTGGCGATGGTCGTGGTATCATTGTTCGCACTTTGCTTGATGCAGTTGCAAACTTTTTACCTAGTCCGTTGGATAAAGGACCTGTTAAAGGTCATAACCCAAAGACTGGCGAAGAATTGGAACGCAAACCTTCCGATGATGAACCATTTACAGCGCTTGCTTTCAAAATCGCAACTGACCCATTCGTAGGTCGTTTAGCTTTCTTCCGCGTTTATTCTGGAACTTTAGAAGCTGGTAGCTATGTATTAAACGCTCGTTCTGGTAACAAAGAACGCGTGGGTCGTATTGTGCGTATGCGTGCTGACCAGCGCGATGAAGTTAAGCAAGTTTTTGCTGGTGACATTTGTGCGTTGGTTGGTCCCAAGGACACCATTACTGCAGATACACTGTGTGCAGAAAATGCGCCTATCGAATTAGAAAAGATTAAATTCGCTGAACCAGTTATTTCCATGGCGATTGAACCAAAGACCAAAGCTGACCAAGAAAAAATGGGTATTGCTATGCAAAAACTCGCTGAAGAAGACCCAACCTTTAAGGTTTCTTCTGACAACGAAACTCAGGAAACTATTATTGCTGGTATGGGTGAACTTCACTTGGAAATTTTGGTAGACCGCATGAAGCGTGAATTTAAAGTGGAAGCGAATGTTGGTAAGCCACAGGTTGCATACAAGGAAAGCTTTAAGAAGCAAGCCGAAGCAGAACACAAGTTCATTCGTCAAAGTGGTGGCCGTGGTCAATATGGTCACGTTTATCTTCGCGTTGAACCTTTGGAAGCAGGGAAGGGTTATGAATTCGTTGATGCCATTGTAGGTGGTGTAATTCCGAAAGAATACATCAAACCGATTGATAAAGGTATTCAAGAATCTGCTGCCAATGGTGTTATCGCTGGATACCCATTGGTTGACTTCAAAGCCACAGTTTACGATGGTAGCTACCACGAAGTTGACTCTTCGGAAATGGCTTTCAAAATTGCTGCGTCTAAAGCTTTGCAGGAAGCGGTTCGTAAAGCAGATCCAATTTTGCTAGAACCTGTAATGAAAGTTGTTGTTACTACTCCAGAAGCAAACATGGGTGATGTAATTGGTGACTTAAACTCTAAGCGAGCTAAGGTGCAAGACATGGAAGATATTACTGGCCGCAAAGTTGTTACTGCTTTCGTACCATTGGCAGAAATGTTTGGTTACGCTACACAGCTTCGTTCTATGACCCAAGGCCAAGCTTCTTCTATTATGGAATTCGATCATTACGAAGAAGTGCCGAAGAATGTGGCTGCAGGAATTATTGAAGCCCGCGCTGGTATGAACGTTCGTAAGGGGCAATAACCAGATATAGTTACATTAAAAAAATCGCTCGAAAGAGCGGTTTTTTTGTGGTACCATAGAGGCATGAACTTTAAGGATTTCTTACAATTAGCAGGCCAGCAGGGGAAAGTGGTGGTTATGGGCGAAGACGGTAATGTGAGGGGTGTGTTTTTGTCTTTTGATGAATTTCAGAAATTGGCAGGAGCAAGTGGCGGGGTGACGAGCCGACCTTCCGAAGAAACCTTGGCGGAAAAAGCTAATCGGGAAATTTTGCAAGCACAACTCGAAGAAGTAATCTCAATTTCAGACGGTGGAAAGCTAGTCGAAGAATTTCAAGAGGTTGCGCAAACAGCAGAGAGAATCGACAGTGTATTAAGTAAGCGCGCTCAAGAATTATTTAAATCTATCCCGTTCGATCCAACACAGCTACCACATCGCGATTTCCGTGCGCCGGAAGTTGCCTCAACAAGCGACGAAGAAATCAGTACTAATTTCGACGATATATAATTTCCAAGATCAAAAAGCCGCCCCATCGGGACGGCTTTTGAAATCGGGTACAATTTACCCACACCTCTGCGAAAGTATTTTTATCTTAACATTTTCATAATGAATGTCAAGTGGTGGACCGCTCGGGTTTTGCACCCGAATTACCCCTTTCGCAGAGGAGCGTATTAACTATTTATACGAGCGGCCCGTAGAAGTAGTTTGGCATGCCAGTGATAAAATTTACGTAAAGTTTCGATAAAGTTTCCCGGTAATATTACAGGTATCCAAAACTTGACAGCACAGTTAAAACTCCTTAGAATACATTGTGATTGGCTCGCCAACGGCAGCCGATTTTAATATCATTAACAGATTGATATTTCGCAGCAGTCTGGATGTTCCTGGATTCCTGGTCAAAGCCTTGTGGTGAAAACCGAAAGATAAAAAGAGAGACCCTCCCTTTTTCTTCGCATCGATAGGGGAAGGAGAGAGGGTATCTCGGGACATCAGCTCGAAAATCAATTTAAGGAAATCAAATGGCAGAACAATTTGATCGTTCCAAGACCCACGTTAACGTAGGTACTATTGGTCACGTAGACCATGGTAAGACTACTTTGACTGCGGCAATTACAACCGTTCTTGCAAAGACCGGTGGTGCAAAGGCTCGCGATTACGC
>CAZYSI010000014.1:0-6393 GCA_964650345.1 uncultured Candidatus Saccharibacteria bacterium
GTTAATTTTGATAACTGGTATTTTAGTTGCAGTGCGCGCTACAGGGTTAGCTAATAAAATTTTCATTGGTAAAGATACTAGTGTGTTTGGCCGGATAAGTGATTTAATTAGCAGCCAAACCGGAATTAACAAACTCGATGGTGAAGGAGATGGCCAAGTTAATATATTATTACTAGGCATTGGTGGCCCTGGACACGATGGTCCGTATTTGTCTGACACTATTATTTTGGCCCAGCTTAGGCCTAAAGACAAAAAAGCTAACCTCATTTCTATCCCCCGCGACTACCTTGTTAACACCAAAGAAATTGGGCAACGAAAAATTAATGCGGTATTTGCCGAGAGTTACCAGCGCAATGAAGACTGGGACAAAGCTGGCGAAAGTATTCGTGAAGTAGTCGCTAAAATGTCTGGACAAGAAGTTCCGTATTTTGCAGTAATTGACTTTTCCGGCTTTGAAGAAACAATCGACTTACTTGGCGGCGTCGATGTACAAATCGACCGTACTTTTACTGACTACACCTTCCCAGATAAAAAGCTCGGGTACTTACCTGCTGTGACATTTACCGAAGGCCATGAACATATGGATGGTGAAAGAGCCTTAATTTTTGCTCGTTCACGCCATGCTTCTGGTGAGGAAGGCACAGACTTTGCTCGCAGCGTGCGTCAGCAAAAAATTATTACCGCTGCTAAGGAAAGGGTGCAATCTTTAAATTTAGTGGCCGATGCTGGCAAAATTAACGAATTATTTACAATTGTTGGCAACCATTTTCACACCAACATGAGTCCTGGGCAGTTACTACGCGCGTACAGCTTGGCAAAAGATTTTGGACCAGACCAAATTAGCAGCCTCAGTCTTGATGAAGCTGGTGGATTGGTTTGCCCACAGACTTTAGAAGAAAGTGGCGCATTTGTATTAACCGTTTGTGCTGGCAAAACTTCAGAAGATATTCGTAACTTTTTCCAAAACAGCTTTACTAGCGGTCAAGTTAGTTCAGAAAAAGCCACAGTCTGGTTGGCTGATAGTAGCACCACTGGCAAACTTTATAAAAAAGCTGAAGCTGAATTAAATAATGCAGGTTTAACTGTTTACAAAGTTATTTACGGGGGCAAGCCTTTAACCCAAAGTGTGGTTTATAGCGTAAACCACAAACCATCAACTACTGATTATATAATCAACACTCTCAAAGCGAGCTCAGTTACTCTGCCGCCGCCTGGTATAAAAATTGATTCCAAAAAAGTAGACGTAATTGTTATCCTTGGCAGCAGCGATGCAGCCTCAAGTACTACCAAATAATTTATTTGACAAGGCTCAATATAAAGTGTACCCTTAAGGGTACACTTTATTAATTAATACTTATAATACCATGACAACTAAATTTGTGGGCGTAAAAGAATTTCGCCAAAATATTGCCAAGTACGCCAAAGTATCGAAGCGTAATAAGCAACGGTTGGTTATTTTAAATCGCAATATCCCTATCTTGGAAGTGAGACCTATTTCTAATGAAGAAAATTTTACCATAGAATTTGAAAAGAAAATTAAACAAGGATTAGCAGATACCAAAGCTGGTAGAATTCATTCTCATAAAGAAGTTATGGCCAAATTCGGATTGAAATGAAATACCTTTATAGATACTCAAATAAAGCCCTAGATGACCTTGAAGATCTCAACCAAAAGGATTCTCGTCGAATTATTAAAAAATTAGATAACATATTCAAAAGCTCTAACCCTATTACTCAAGCCAAACCTTTAAAAGGAAAGTTTATCGGCCTTTATAGATTCAGAATTGGTGATTACCGAGCAATATTTAGTAAAGATAATAAAGGCAACATCACTATTATTACAGTAATTACAATTGCTCATAGAAAAAATATTTATAAATGACATCCCTACCACTACTTGCCATTGTCGGTGAACCGAACGTTGGTAAGTCAACTTTAATGAACAAGGTTGCTGGTCGCCGTTTGGCTGTGACTTCGGTCGTGGCTGGAACCACGCGCGATCGCCAATACGTCGACACCTCCTGGAATGGAGTAGATTTTACCATGATCGATACCGCTGGTATTACTTTTGGCAATCAACAAGAACTTGAGGCAGCTTTGGCTGAACAAGTCGATGTCGCCATTGAAGAAGCCAATATGCTCCTGTTTGTGGTCGATGGCAAACGACCAGTAGAGAGTATTGATCGCAAAGCACTCCTAAAATTTAGGAAAATGAAAAAACCTATTGTCGTCGCGGTAAACAAACTCGACTCCCCAAGAAACTTAGAAGCGTTTAGTGCGCCGTTTTTGAAGCTCGGAATTAAGCATGTCTTCCCTGTTTCATCGGTTACAGGACGAGGTTTGGGTGATTTATTAGATCAAGTAGCCACTGAGTTAAAAAAGATTGCCGTAGCTAAAGAAGAACAGCCAGTTGGAATTGCAGTAAGTATTGTTGGTAAGCCAAATGTTGGTAAATCCAGTATTTTAAACCGTATTCTTGGCAAAAAACGAGTAGTAGTTTCTTCTATTCCTGGTACTACTCGAACTTCCATAGATACCCATACAAAAATTGATGATCAAGATTTTACATTTATAGATACCGCCGGATTAAAACGCAAAGAGCACCGTCAAAAACAGCCAGATATTTTTTCTGGGTTCCAAACTTTTAAATCCATACGCCGTAGCGATGTGGTGTTGTTTGTTATTGATGCAGTCGAACCAATTACCAAGCAAGACCAAGTTATTGCCGGAGAGATTTTTGACCTTACTAAAGGCGTTATTATAGTGGTTAACAAAATGGATAAATTCGTTGGTAGTAAACAAGAATTGCAAGATTATGTGTCTATGCACTTCCCTTTCTTGTGGTTCTCCCCAGTGTTTCTAGTTTCCGCTGAAACAGGAGAAGGTTTGACTGAAGCCTTAGCAGCCATAAAACCAATTTACGACAACCGCCTCAAACAGGTAGACCAAGAAGATTTAGATAAAGTCTTGGCCCAGACCCTAAAAACCAATCCACCGAAACGTCTTCGCGACCAGCGCGAACCAAAGGTCTACGGCCTAGAACAAGTTGAAACCAATCCACCGGCATTTAAACTAACTGTGAACAAATCTGGCGCCATCTCCACACAATATCGCCGCTTCCTGCTCAAACATCTAATCAAATGCCTTGATCTTTGGGGAACACCGATTAAATTGCATGTTAGGGAAAAACAATGATACAATAAAGTCCAATTTGCACTAGGAGGAACGGAAAGTATGCCTAAACAAGTAAGCACAGATAGAGAGTCAGACCCTGCTCACCACGGTGTCATTCATAGTTTCAACTCGAAGCCAGGCCACGGTTGTGGTACTGGCATAGTCAACGGCAAGGAGGTCAAGGTCCATCTTCGCAACATCCTCATGCCGCCGACTGGCGAAAATGTCACGGTTGTTAAGGGTCAAGTATTCAGATGCGATTTAGCTACGACTAAATTCGGCGAGGAGGCGATCAATATACACCTCCAATAACCAATCTGTGTCCCTCAATAACCAGAAAAGTCAGCTTTAGGGCTGACTTTTTTATTTATTAATTAATTTGCGTAACTACCAGATTGAATGTGCCATAACTTTTGGTACTTCCCCTCCTGAGCCTTGAGCAGCTCCTCGTGCTTGCCCTGCTCTGTAATCTTACCGCCTTCAATAACCACAATTCTATCCGTAGCCATAATAGTTGAAAGTCTGTGGGCAATAACAATTGTTGTTTTACCGCTCATTAAAGTTTTTAGCGCATCTTGAATTAAATTTTCGCTTTCAGAGTCTAAAGAGCTTGTCGCTTCATCAAGCACTAAAATTGGGGCGTTCTTTAAAATAGCCCGGGCAATAGCTACGCGCTGACGTTCCCCGCCAGATAACTTCACGCCACGCTCACCGACAAAAGTCTCGTACTTCTTGGGTAACCTATCTATAAATTCATGGCAATGCGCAGCCTTAGCGGCGGCATAAATTTCTTCTTCGGTTGCATCGGGCTTAGCATACCGAATGTTTTCCAAAATACTACGATGAAACAAAATCGGATCTTGTGGCACCAATGAAATCTGCTCACGTAAGGATTGCTGAGTAGCTTTCGAAATATCTTGCTCATCAATTTCTATTGTACCAGAGTTTAAATCGTAAAATCGGAATAACAATTTCACTATTGTACTTTTGCCTCCTCCGGAAGGGCCCACCAAGGCTACTCTTTCGCCGGCAGTAATAGTCAAATTGAAATTTTCAAAAATAGATTCATTACCTTTGTATTGGAAAGAAAGATTTTTGAATTCAACTTTGCCTCTAGTTATGTCTATGGCTTTGCTGTTCGGTTTGTCTTGCACGCCATGAGCGGTCATCAAAATTGCGGTCATTTCGTTAGCATCAGCTACGCTTTGGAATAGACGCCGCAAATTTCGACCCATGTCCCACAAATGACGCCAAATAGTCGTAATGAAGCTTTGTAGCAAAACAAAGTCCCCTACTGTAATCCGCCCGGCTTGCCACAAGCGTAGCGCTACATAAAGCATCACTAATTCCAAAATGGCCATCATCGCTCCTTGGAACATATCTATATAATTTGAGAAGTCCCAAGATTTACGCCTTCGTAAATATTGTTCTTGAGTTAGGTCTGCAAAAGTAGATTTCTCTACTGACTCAGCCGCAAACAATTTTATAGTTCCTGAGTTAGTCATGGTATCGGCAACATGAGCAGTGACAATAGTATCTTGCTGGGCAGCGCTAAGGTCATATTTGTATCTTCGTTGATTCAAGACGATTGAAATGACTAAAAATACTACTACCCAAATTGCTAAAATCGCAGCTGCTATAGGAATTTGAAAAGCTAGCGCAGCCAATATAAAAACAATCATAACTGCTGTTCGGCCCATACCAAAAATTAACTCATCTGCAATTGTCTCATAAGCTCTGTCGTATCGACTCATTTTAGCCACCAAACTACCGACAAAGTTGTTACTGAAAAACGCTGTTGAATGATTCATAACGTAGTTGTAGCCGGTACGGTACAAGTTACGTTTCGTTTTTCCTTGTAGCTTGTTAGCTAAGTAAACTACAAATCTCCAGGCTGAGTTATATAATATTAAGACAGCAAAAATCCACCACATAATCTCAAGTAGTGGGGCAAAATCAGTCGGGTCACCTTCAGTCACTCGATTAATTAACGCGCGATGCAAATACGGTTGTGCAACATCTGTAATTAACACAACCAAAACACCGAAGGCGATTCCAAAAATATACCATTGGTACCTACGACTATGCTGCCAGTAAATCCGAATTGTCTGCTTTGTTAGCTTTTGCATTTAACTATTATAACACGCTATAATAACCCAGATGAAACTCATTGCAGGACTTGGTAACCCCGGAAAACAATATGAACACACCCGACACAATGCCGGGTTTTTAGCTATAGATCACTTTCTGAAAACTCACGATGCAATTATTTGCGCCAGCAAATTTAACGCACAAATTTGCGAGTATCATCAAAATGGCGAAAAAGTTTTTTTGGTCAAACCGCAGACTTTTATGAACTTATCTGGTGAGGTAATCCGCGACTTAGTGAATTTTTACAAACTCAACCCGGCCACCGATTTACTCGTGCTTCACGATGAAGTAGACTTACCCCTAGGGACAGTAAGGAAGGCTGCTGCTTCTGGTGCCGCCGGCCATAACGGCGTACAGAATATTATTGATGAACTTGGCTCGAAAGACTTCCCACGGGTGCGAATTGGTGTGGAAGCGCGCGAGTCGCGCGACGACCTTCCTACTGATGCGTTCGTCCTACAAAAATTTACTCCGGATGAATTAAAAAGCCTGGAAACAATGATACTACCAGGCGTGAACGACCTCATGGAAGGGTTTGTGAAGAGTTAAAAAATAAAAGGTCGGTCTTATGAACCGGCCTTGTTAATTTTGGCAATGGGTGTGAGGGCCCTGATCACCAAACCACCATCTTTCATTTTCATGAGAGTAAATGGTGCATCGTTCTTTTTAAAAAACCATCTGACATAGTTGACAAGCAATCTTGTATTCCATGCATTGTGTAAATTGACCGGGGAATTATTCCCGGCCTTCAAATCCTCAAACAACTTCTTAGCGGCGTCAAAGGTTGGGCTAAAAGACCAGTGCTTTGGCATTATGGAAAATAAATACTCCCACTCACTATCAGCCAGATTTCGAATTACACTCCCGGGATATATACGACAATACCACTCCTCGGACCCTACTCGCGGGGCCGTGTGATGTTCACCCATGGTTAGAGTCCTCCTTTTTATCAAATTAAAACCACCATCACTTTTTGGTTTTGGCGGAATACTTTTATCTACACAACCCCACCTACAAGTGAGAACTCACAGACAAACGCCTGCAAAGCTCTGCTTGACCGCTACAAAC
>CAZYSI010000014.1:6403-20545 GCA_964650345.1 uncultured Candidatus Saccharibacteria bacterium
AGACAATCGCTACTAAAAGCGTGCTGGTAGTATACCCTAATTTGTCACTTTTGTCAAGGGTGATTTCCAGGAACTTTGTCCAAACTTTATTTTTATTTTATGTGGATTTTATCGTGGTTCAGGTAAGCTGAAGGCATGAAAACATACCCAGACATTCACTCTATATATATTGATGATCCGCGCTATCCCAAGCTGCTAAAGGAAATTCACGACCCCCCACCAGTATTGTTTTACCGCGGCGAGTTGGGTAACCCGAACGAAGCCTGCGTGGCTATTGTCGGGACTCGCAAAATGAGTTTATACGGGTCTGCCGTTATTCCCAAAATCTGTGCGCCACTGATTGAGGCTGGAGTAACTATTGTTTCGGGAATGGCCTATGGTATAGATAGCGCAGCGCAAAGCGAATGCGTTAAACGAAACGGGCGCACCATTGCGGTGTTAGGTTCAGGAGTTGATGATGACAGCATTTACCCACGCGCGCACTTTCGACTCGCCCAAGATATTTTAAACAACGGGGGGTTAATAATTTCCGAACAGCCTCCGGGAACACCAGGGTTTAAACAAAATTTTATAGCTCGTAATAGAATTATTGCCGGACTATGTTTGGGGGTAGTGGTTGTAGAATGTAAAATTAAAAGCGGCGCGCTTCTTACTGCTGACTTCGCTGCTGACTTTAACCGCAATCTTTACGCCGTACCAGGACCAATTTATTCTAGCGTTAGCGAAGGTCCTCACAAACTTATCCGCGATGGCGCCATGCTAACCACTAGTGGAGAAGAAATTTTAGCTGACTTAGCAATTTCTTTAAACCAACTACCACTAAAACCAAAACAAAAATTCAATGGACCAGAACTTCATGTGCTAGAATGTATTCAAGATGGAGAAATTTTACTGGAAGATCTTGTGGAAACTGCTTCGCTTCCAACCGCAGAACTCACTTCTCTATTAACCTTATTAGAAATAAAAGGTGCAATAAAAATTATTGGTAATAATATAATAAAAGCGTGACCACAACCGTAATCACGCTGTATACACCACAGACGAACCGCCAATATCACCCCTCATACTCATCGCCGAGGACCGACAAGAAGATTGCCTTGTCTAGGAGTGGTAAATCTTCGTCAATCGGTTTGCCATCTTGAGCACGAAAATAAAAGTCTCCCTGCTCTCTAAGAATCAAAACCGATCGTCTGCCGGTTTTGCGCTCGTATTCTGCCAAACGATCACATAATTGAGTTATCGCCGACTGGACTTCTAAATCAGTGTGCTCTAAAAAATTTGCCATTGCAGTTCCTCCAAAAGTAAGATTAGCTATCTTAGCATATACTTTAAAATTTGACAAGCTTCCCTATCGTGAGCTAATATCCATTTTGTATTTATAAATTTTTTACTAACAACCCATGCCCAAGCAGTTAATTATAGTAGAATCACCAACTAAGGCGAAGACAATCTCTAAGTTTTTAGGTGCAGACTTTGAAGTCGAGGCCAGTTTTGGACATGTCCGAGACCTACCTAAATCTAAGATTTCTATCGATGTAGAGAACAACTTTGAACCGGTTTACACAATTCCCCCAAAAGCTAAGGAAGTAATTGCCAAACTAAAAAAGATGGCTAAAACTGCCTCCTCTATTATATTAGCTACTGATGAAGACCGTGAAGGTGAAGCTATTTCTTGGCACCTAGTCGAAGCTTTGGGCATGAAATATGATGATCCAAAACTTAAGCGCATTGTTTTCCACGAAATTACCAAAGGCGCTATTGACCATGCCTTGGCTAATCCACGCGACATAGACATGAATTTAGTAGATGCTCAACAAGCCCGCCGTGTGCTGGACCGATTAGTTGGTTATGAACTATCGCCGTTTTTGTGGCGAAAAATTCGTTACGGACTAAGTGCCGGGCGCGTGCAATCGGTAGCTGTACGTTTAGTAGTAGAACGTGAGCGCGAGATTCAGGCATTCAAAGCTGAAGAGTATTGGAGCATTGAAGCCCAGCTCTCTAAATTACCAGGCACTTCCAACAACGAAATAACTTTCACTGCTAAACTTGCTAAAATCAACGACAAAGCCGTGGGCAAGATGGGAATCACCAACGAAACGCAAGCCAAAGAAATTACTACAGCGCTCAAAGGCAGTGATTACAAAGTCATAGATATCACTAAAAAAGAAGTTAAGCGCAATCCGTCCCCTCCGTTCACTACCTCTACCTTACAACAAGAAGCTGCGCGCAAACTTGGTTTTTCTGCTAAACAAACAATGGCTGTGGCGCAAGGTTTGTACGAAAAAGGGTTTATCACTTACATGCGTACCGATAGTTTGAACTTAGCTAAGTCAGCTTTGGAACAGGCCCAGCAAGTGATTGCTTCTGAATTCGGCGCCAAGTACGGGCTAAACGAACCACGTTTCTACGCTAACAAGAGCAAGGGTGCGCAAGAAGCACACGAAGCAATCCGACCAACCGATTTGTCGTTGCTACCACAGAACATGAAGAGCAGCGCTGACCGCAACGCTATTCGTCTTTACGATTTAATCTGGAAGCGCACGCTAGCAAGTCAAATGCAACAAGCCGTGTTTGATCAAACCGCAGTAGACATTGCGGCTGGTCCTAGCGACAAATACACTTTCCGAGCTGATGGCCAAGTGATTAAATTTGATGGTTTCATCCGCGCTTACACTGAAGGCACCGATGAAAAAAGCGAAGATGAAATCGAAGGTGCTTTGCCAGAGCTGCTTGTTAATGAACTTTTGAAATTACACGAACTTCTTCCTTTGCAACATTTCACCGAGCCACCTGCCCGCTACACAGACGCAACCTTAGTAAAAGCTTTGGAAGCCCATGGAGTAGGACGACCATCTACTTACGCGCCGACTTTGACCACAGTGCAAGAACGAGGCTATGTAACAAAAGAGGACAAAAAATACACCCCAACCGATGAAGGTTTCCTTGTTACTGACATGCTCGTCGAACATTTCCCAGAAATAGTAGACATCAACTTCACATCACATATTGAAGAAGAATTTGATGATATTGCTGAAGGTAAATTGAAATGGGTGCCTGTTATCGAAGAATTTTACTCGCCTTTCAAACTGCACCTCACTCAAAAAGAAAAAGAAGTTGAAAAGCAAATTGAAGTATCTGACACCCCTTGCCCTCACTGCAGCAAGCCAATGTTAATTAAGTACGGACGCATGGGTAAATTCTTGGCTTGTCCTGAAGAAGGCAGCAAAGTTACTCAGCCAATGCCCGAAGAGGCAGCACAAATTAAAACACTTGAAGAGAAAACCAAAGACGAAAAATGCCCGATTTGCGAGGGCCCAATGACTGTGCGACGTGGTCGTTTTGGGTTCTTCCTCGGTTGTGCTAACTATCCAAAATGCAAAGGAATCTCTAAAATTTGGAATAAAACAGGATTCAAGTGTCCGGCGTGTTTAGAAACAGTAGAACGCAAAGATAAGCCAGGAGATGTGGTTGAAAAGAAAGGCCGCGGCCGCGGCAAACCATTCTATGCTTGCACACGCTGGCCAGATTGTACTCTAATCTTAAATGTAAAACCAGAAAGCGAAGCGCAATTAATGGAATTGTATGAAGAATCCAAAAAACCAAAACCTAAAGCTAAAGCAAAGCGTAAAGTAACCAAGAAAAAAGAAGCCGCTGATTAACTCAGCGGTTTTTAAAGAGCGTACTTTGAAGGCCTTGAAAAAAATGCAGAAATGCGCTAAAATTGTTGAGTATTTATTGTAGTTACCCGTAGCAGTCACCACGGGTCGGTAGCTCAGTTGGTAGAGCAGTGGCCTTTTAAGCCATTTGTCGCGGGTTCGAGCCCCGCCCGACCCACCATTAAAATATTTATCTAACCGCCCTGAGCGGTTTTTATGTTAGTATAAAGTATACTTATGCAACTCGAAACTTTTGATCAATTTTTAGACTACCAATTGCTCGATACTGGTGATGGAGCAAGATTGGAACAGTGGGGTCCAATTCGTTTAAAACGCCCTGATCCTCAAATCATTTGGAAGCAAAGCTTATCTCAAAGCGAATGGGATGCGGTTAACGCTGAGTTTATTGGTAGCGGCGAGCGCGGCAAGTGGTCACGCAAAGGCACTATCCCAGAAAAATGGGATGTGTATTTTCGACCAGACATAAAATTAGTCGCCAAACTCACGCCATTCAAGCATACTGGAATTTTTGCTGAACAAGCAGCGAACTGGGAATGGATGACTAATATTGTTGGTCAAGCTAACAATTCCACAACTGGTCCTTTAAAAATCTTAAATCTCTTTGCTTACACCGGCGGGGCAACTATAGTACTCACCCGTCTTGGTCATTTCGTTACTCATGTAGATGCTAGTAAACCAGCCATTGCTTGGGCTAAAGAAAACCAATTTGCAAACAAGTTTGAACCAGATTCAATCCGTTGGATTTTAGATGATGCTACTAAATTCGTACAGCGCGAACTTAATCGTGGTGAAAGCTATGACGGTATAATCATGGATCCTCCGGCATTCGGTCATTCCCCTTCTGGCAAGACCTGGAAGTTCAATCGCGACCTCCCTAAACTGCTTGAGCAAAGCGTGGCCTTACTTTCTGATCACCCTAAATTTTTACTAATTAATGGTTACGCCACAAATTCATCATCATTAGCCTTGGGAAATATATTAGAAGATGCCATGGCTCGGCGCGCAGACCTTGAAGGTAAAATTGAGTTTGGGGAACTTTGTTTGGAACATAAATTTGGACATAAAAAAAGTTCCGCATCACGTGGAGCGGAACTAAATCGAAAAATTTCGACAGGAATCTTTGCCCGATGGCAAGAATGAGTAGAGCTTAAGACCAGGCAAGAACCCGAGCCTCATATGGGTGCGAAATAGTTCGCCACGGCTGAGGGTTTACGTAATCTGAGCGGTAGCTACGATCACCTACCTCGAATTCAGCCCAACCATCGACCTCGTCTTCAATTTTCCTAAGCATTACGGTCAGATCTTCCTCGGAATAATCTTTGTTACTGCAACGAATCCAGGTGTAGTAAACACGGGAGCCGTCTTTGCAATGCCGCAAGTGAACTCGAATGAAATTCTCGTTCTTGTGGTTGTTAATGACGAATCCGGATACAAACCCGCCATCCATCGCGATCCTTGTAAACGGGCTGACTATGCCGGCTATCAAGCCGGGGTGACCAGAAATCAACTTTGCCACAAGACCCTGAAGGTCCTGGCGATCTTCTACCGCCGAATTGTAGGCAGCAGCAGCCTCTGCTTTAAGCCTTGCTCTGCGCTTGCGCGCAGTCTCTCGGTTATGCCTGGCCATAGTGCCCAGGGATAAGCCTGTCAGCTGGTAAAATTTCGAGTATACCAGCAGAGCCAACAAAATCGCTGCGATAATAAAATACCAATCTTTCATCACTTCCTCCAGTTGACTAATTTAGCAAACAAGTTTTGGCGTATAATATACGTACATATATTATACGCCATTTTTGGTCAATAAATTTTTCAAATTTATACGGGCAAGTTTGGCGGTAAATTCCGCTCCACACCAGATAGACTTCCATACAGTGGCAATGGATTTTGAGGAGGATCCAAAGGCAAGTCGTCATCATCTTCAGTAACAAGCTTTTTCTTTCGAGTTAACCAGTTATACAAAACTGGGGTAGTAAACAAAGACAAAATACCAGAACTCAATATTCCGAATATAACAACCAAAGCCAAGCCACGCCAAAATGGTGAAAACACTGCCAATGGTAGCAAGCCTGCCAAGGCCGTAACCTTGGTCAAAATAATCGGGCGGAAACGAATCCCGGAGGCAATTGCAATAGCTTCTTTTTTATCCATTCCTTCATCAACCTTACGGTTAGCGTAGTCAATCAAGAAGATACCTACGTTTTCAGCAATACCAATTACCATCAAAATACCAATTGTTTCCAAAAAACCAAATTGACCACCTGCGAAAAATGCTAACGCAGGAAAAACACCGATAAAAATTAACGGTACGGCAAACAATATAATTAACGGTTGAATGAATGACTTGAAGAAAATTACAAATACCACATAAGTCACAAGGATAGACAAGAAAATTGCTAAGAACAATTCCTGGAATGACTTTTCAAATTCATTTACTCCAATACGATCTTCAAATGCTCGTTCAGAAACACCTAATTCTGCGGTGTTAGACTTAGCCCAATCTGTAATCTGGCGTTGTACATTAATAGCATCGCGACTATCTTCTAAGCGCGCGCTTACTTGCGCATACCGCTCGCCTTGAGCGCGACGAATTGAACCTGGCACTGCAGCTTCAACAACATCTGCTACTTCCCCAACCCTCACAGGCCCAGATTGACCAAATACCTCTAAGGCTTTGATTGCTTCTACTGTATTTGGCTTGGTATCATCAGCTACACGCAACACCACGTCGTACTCATTTATTCGGTACAAAGTTTTCTCGCCTAATAGACCAGCTATTTGGCCATATACAGCAGCGGCACTAACCCCACGGGAAGCAGCTTTTGCCTGATCAACTGCAACCACAAGCTCATTACTAGTCTGGTCGCTATCGGTAATTATTCCCGCTACCTCTTCATAAGTATTAAGCTGGTCAGCAATTTTTTGAGTCGCTACCTTTAACTTGTTTGGGTCATTTTCAAAAATCTTTACACTCACCGGGTAAGTTGCCTCAGGTGGGCCAGCTCCAAATTGTAGCACCAAAGCACGGTCACCAAACTTTTCCTGTAGTTGTTCTTGCATACGTTCAGCAATTTCTGGACTCTTCACATCGCGCTCTGAAGATGGTAGTAAGCCAACTAGTACCGACAAGGTGTCCTTAGAACCAGCTCCTGTAAAATCAAAGTAGAAGAAATTCTTAATTTCACTAATGTGCTCTTTAAGGATATTTTCTACCGCAGCGGTTTGAACTTGTAGTTGAGCTTCTGTTTGATTACCAACACGAGGAACTGCGATCTGCAGAAACTCTACATCATCTGGTTGAGCGAATTGCACCTGACGGACTTGTCCAGACGCAAATAACATAACAGATACACCGATTGGCACTGCTGAACCTAGCACTATTACCAAAATCTGCAACCACATGTGCTTTAAAATGTACCGATTAGCACGAATAAACCAACGAGCGATTGGCCACAAAGTGTGAACATCATTTTCATCACGCAAATGGTCACCGGCGTCTGCCTTCAAAAACTTTGCTGCCAGCCAAGTAAGGAAAATTAACGGTACAAAGTAAGAAGCTATTAACGCTGGGAAGACAGTGAGTGGAATGTATTTAATAATTTCACCAAAAGTTCCAGAAACTACGCTGAATGGAATAAATACGATCAACGAAGTTAATACAGCAATAAACAAGCCCAGCCCAATTACGTCCATAGAGCGCAGCACGGCACGCTTCCCTTTAAAACCAATCTCCATATAACGCTTAATAGATTCCAAAACTACAATCGCTGGATCAACAATCAAACCCAACACTAAAATGAACGAGAACAATACCAAGGTATTCATATTAATACCCATCAAGTTCAAGACTATGAAAGTGGTTAAGAATGACAGCGGAATAGCCAATGCCGAAATTAAGGCGCTACGCCAATCTAAGAACAGCAACATTCCAATAATTAGCAGCCAAATACCACCGAAAATGTAACCAATATAGCCGAATGGTCCATTTAAATCCCACTTATCACCAACTGCTGCTTCAACAATTTCATCAACTTGATGACGCGCGTCAGCCGCTTGATTAAACACCAAAGCAAAGTCAGTCTTGCCGTCAGTGGCCCGAGTTTCTTCAACAACTTTTTCTACTTCATCACCAACAGTCAAAATATCTGCGTCTGCATCAAGACGAATTTCATATAACAAAGCCGGTTGAATTTTAAACTTGTTATCTGCTTCGTCTAAATACCCAAACCTATGAACACGGTCCCCGGCCTCAAAACCAATGTAAACAGAGGCAATATCTGCTAGCTTAACAGTTCGTGCCGGCATGTCTGTACCCAAGGCAGGCAAAGAGATACTTAAAGCACGCACATCTTCCAAGTTTTGCAAGGTTGCAGCACCAGATACTGGAATGTCTTTGCCACTAATTACACTCTGTCCCAAAGGAAAACCAATATTAGCAGTTTCGATTTGCTGCAAAACAGCCGGCAAACGATACTGCGGTGGCAGTTCAATATATATTTTTTCAGATACTCCAGAAATGTCGGTAAAACTTTTCACACCATCAACAGCCAACAGTTTTGTTTCCAATTCTTTTGCTTGTTGTTTTAATTCGAGCAAAGTTTTTGGACCAGATGCAGCAACAATAAAAGGCGCGCCACCAGTTTCAGGAACAAAAATATTTGGATCTTCAATGCCGTCGGGCAAATTTACTGCACTTAGCTTAGTGCGGGCTTCTTGAACCGCAATATTAGTATCAACATTGCCATCAAAATTAATGACCACAACAGAGACATTAGCCTGCGAAGTAGAAGTAACCTCTTTTACACCCTTTAAGTCACGTAATGCATTTTCAATCGGTACTGTGACAGTATTATTAACTGTTTCCGGGCCAGCTCCAGGGACAATCGTAGATACAACCGCAACAGGTACGTTAATGGTTGGGAAACCTTCAATATTCAAACGGAAAAAACTGCCAGCGCCGACAATGACAATAATTGCCAAAAGCATTGCAGTTAACTGTTTTTGGTCCAAGAAAAACTTAACGATTCGGCCATTTAAGCCAAGTTGGTTCTCTGGTCGGTTCTGGGGTTGATTTTGAGGAGTAAATTCCATAACTAAAAATTAATAAAAGACCCCTAACTATAGCTAATTTTGGGATCTTTGTCAATGTTTGAGAAACCTTGATTATTGCCTAGTTATCGAGTTGGTCCGAAACAAATCGGCCAATAACAATTAAGAAAACAATCGGCGCCAGTAGCCAGATAAATCCGGCGTTGGGGTGTAAAAACAAGAATTGGATGAGTGGTGAAAAACTATTTTGAACATGCTCTGGTAAGTAACTAATGATTATGTTAATCAACAGACCAACTTGGAGCACGGTGAATATTAGTGTGAATGGCAGAGCCAAAATTTGCCGACCATCTGCAGTCGAGCGAAATGCATAACGGCCAAGGAAAATAAAAAATATTAAGAACAAAATTACAAATGCAGCAAGTTGGGGAATGGTTGAGCTAGCAATATTTAATTTCTCACCAGCAAAGTTAGATAAAAACGGCGCTTCAATAACCAAGAGCTGCGCCATATAGGTACAGACTAAAATTAGCAACATCCGACCACGTCCAGCAGCAAATGCAAATAGAACACTGGCTACCACCCAAAACAGCAAAATAAACAAGTCCCACGATGGCGTGTGCCAGTTGAAAGTTTTAATCAAAAATTGAAAATCAGGCATTTTGTTTGTATTTGTTTCCAGTCTATTAGGTTTTTTATATTATACCACAATACGCACTTAAAAACCGGTCTAAACCGGTTTTTAAAAATTATCTTTTATAGACTCCCAGAAAGATTTGTTTACTTCCACGCTCTCCCCTTTTAAGTCTGCTAATTCTTTTAAAAGCTCAGCTTCTTTTTTCGAGAGTTTGTTCGGGATTATTACACGTGCAGTAATAAGCAAATCACCACGGCGAGATGAACCAACTTCTGAGGCACCCTTACCAGAAACCTTAAACACCTTGCCTGGTTGCGTGCCAGCTGGAATTTTCAATTCAATTTCGCCATCTAAAGTTTGGACTTTAACTTTGGCACCTAAAGCTGCTTGAGTAAAACTAATTGGTGTTGAAGTATGCAAAGTTGTGCCATCACGCACAAAATCTTTGTGAGACTTTACCCGGATATTCAAATACAAATCTCCGGCCTGAGAACCACGATAGCCTACTTCCCCTTCACCACCCACACGAATGCGTTGGCCGTTATCTATGCCTGCAGGAATTTGTATTTCCAAAGTTTTTTCCTGTCGAAGCAGACCTTCACCTTTACAAGTTTCGCAAGGAACTTCCGGTACTTTCCCATCGCCACCACAACGGTCACAAATACTAGCGGATTGAACTGCACCAAAAATAGTTTGCCGCTGGGTTTTAATTTGCCCTTGACCGTGACAAACCGGACAAGTATCAATTTTGGTGCCTGGCTTGCCACCACTGCCGTCACAAGTTTTACATTTATCTTTTTTCTCTAAAGTGATTGAACGCTTCACCCCAAAAATTGCCTCTTCAAAACTAATAGTTAGAGGCATTTCTAAATCTATACCACGGTTACGACGAGCCTGTCGTGAACCTCGACTACCAAACAAGTCACCAAAAATATCACCTAGGTCGAATTCAACTCCCTGACCACCAAACCCTCCAAAAGGATTGCCGCCGCCAAACGGATTACCACCGAATCCACCAGCGCCGTAACCAGGCCCACCACCTTGACGCTGGGCATCCTCAAATGTTTGACCGTACTGATCGTACTGGCCGCGCTTTTCGTTATTAGAGAGTACTTGGTACGCCTCATTCACCTCTTTAAACTTGGCATCATTTCCTTGCCCTTTATCGGGGTGGTACTTATGTGCCAGCTTGCGGTAAGCCTTCTTGATTTCATCGGCGCTGGCAGTTTTGCTAACCCCTAAAATATCGTAATAATTTTGAGCCATGGATAATAGTTGCTGTTTCTAAAGTTGAAGAATATAATTACCTCGTGAAGGAGGCGTGTGTATGAAAATAGCGGAAACGTACAAGCGGATGGAATGCCGCACCTGCTTAATAGGACAGAACTAACTACCTTCCTAACCGTTTGCGGGACGGTTTAACGCTCTATGCTGAATCCATCCACCTAAACCCCCGAGGCGGCCTATCCCAAAAATTGCCGCCTCATCTTTTTATTTAATTATTCTTTTTTCTCTTCGCTAATTTCGTCTTTTGAAACTTCTGTGTATTCAGCATCAACTGGTTTGTCGGCGTCATTAATTTCTTTTTCAGATGGATCTACTGTACCAACATCGCCAGGTTGTGCTTCTGCGCCAGCTTCGTACATTGCCGCACCAACTTTTTGAATTGCTTCGGACAATGCTTGAAGTTTAGTTTGAATAGCTTCAACATCTTCTTTGTCTTTCACTTCTTTCAATTCGGCAATGGCGGTTTCTACCACGGTTTTGTCTTCTGGTTTTGCTTTATCACCAGCATCTTTTAAAGTCTTTTCGGAAACCGCAATTAAAGTATCTGCTTCGTTGCGCTTATCTACCAGCTCACGGCGTTTGCGATCCTCACTAGCATGGGCCTCTGCTTCTTGCTTCATACGTTCAACGTCTTCTTTGGAAAGAGAACTAGAACCTTGAATAGTAATATGGGCATCTTTACCACTTGCCTTGTCTTTCGCAGTAACTTTTAAAATACCATTAGCGTCAATGTCGAAAGTTACTTCAACCTGAGGAACACCACGAGGAGCTGGCGGAATACCGTCTAAATTAAAGGTGCCAAGAGATTTGTTATCAGCAGCGAATTCACGCTCACCTTGCAAGACATGCACTTGCACTTGAGTTTGATTGTCTGCTGCAGTACTAAATACTTGCGACTTAGAAGTTGGAATAGTAGTATTGCGGTCAATTAATGGAGTGCGGACCCCGCCCAAAGTTTCCAAACCAAGAGTTAGAGGGGTTACATCCAAAAGCAAAATTTCTTTGCCTTGGACTTCACCGCCCATTACGCCGGCTTGTACAGCCGCGCCTTTAGCTACTGCTTCCATTGGATCAACGCCGCGCTCTACTTGTTTGCCAATATAATCTTCTACAAACTTTTGTACCACTGGCATACGAGTCGGGCCACCTATTAAAATAATTTTATCGATGTTAACCGGAGTTAAACCAGCGTCTTTAATAGCTTGTTCAACTGGGGTACGCATTTTAGCGACAATTGGCTTCACTAAATCTTCCAACTTAGCGCGAGTGATCTTCATTTCCAAATTCTGAGAACCAGATTCATTTTGCGCAATGAATGGCAAAATTATGTCTGTTTCAAGTGTGGTAGAAAGTTCTATCTTAGCTTTTTCTGCTGCTTCACGTACGCGGTTCATAGCCATTTTGTCAGCCGTGACATCAATACCACTCTGATTTTTAAATTCAGTGGTGATGTGGTCTATTAAAGCTACATCCATGTCTTTACCACCAAGAGCAGTGTCACCAGAAGTAGACTTTACTTCAAAGGTCGCTTGCTGTTTACCATCTTCTTCGATTTCAGAAAATTCCATAATAGTCACGTCGAGAGTACCACCACCCAAGTCGAATACTAAGATTTTTTGATCTTGGGTTCCGCTCTTGTCAATGCCGTAAGCAAAGGCAGCAGCAGTCGGTTCGTTAATTACACGCACTACTTCAAGACCAGCAATTTCACCTGCTTGCTTAGTTGCCTGTCTTTGAGCGTCATCGAAATACGCAGGTACGGTAATAACTGCTTTTTCTACTTTGTCACCCAAATAGCTTTCCGCGTCTTTCTTAATTTTCTGCAAAATGAACGCGCTGATTTGCTCTGGTGAATATTCTTTTCCATTGATGTTATAACGATGGCTGGTACCCATTTTGCGTTTGGCTTCAAACACAGTCCCTTCTGGGTTAGTAACAGCTTGGCGGCGTGCTGGCTCACCAACGAGCAATTGCCCGTCTTTAGTGAATGCTACATATGACGGAAAGGCTTTACCGCCGATACTGTTGCCTTCCGCTGCTGGAATAATAACTGGCTTACCGCCTTCAATAGCGCTGGCGGCCGAGTTACTAGTCCCTAAGTCGATTCCTATAATTTTTGGCATATAATTAATTTCCTTTCTAACTAAGATTTTTTACTAATTGTTACCTGGCTTGGCCTGATGACATTACCGTTGATTTCGAAGCCAGTTTGCAGTTCTTCCACTATTTCTCCGTCGGTGTCACCTGGGACTTCACGAACGGCTTCGTGAAAATTTGGGTCAAACTGTTTTCCCAAAGCCTCGATTTTCTTCACTCCCATTTCTTCCAAAACCTTATCTAGCTTCTGCAGAGTGCCTTCAATCCCCTTTAGCCAGTTTGCATCTACTCCAGCCGGAGCATGGCGCAAACCTTGTTCAAGTGTATCTAGCGTTGGTAGTAATTTTACGATCGTTACCTCTTTCGCAAACTCGAGCAGTTCAGCCTGCTTAGCTTCCTCACGCTTCTTGTAATTTTCAAAATCTGCTTGACTGCGCTGCCAACCTGCTAAGTTTGTCGCGGCTTCTTCTTGCGCTTCCGCGAGCTGACGAGAAAAATCATCCTGCGGCATCTGCACGTCTTCGTGCATATCTGTTTGTTCGTCCATCTATATAATTATTGTTAATAATATTACAGCGGTACCGCCGCCAATGAGTTTGCTAATATATTCCATCAAAGAAATATTTTTCTGATACTGCATTGACTTGGGGCCAATTAAACCAATTACCCCGCGCTTGCCACTTGGCAATTGCAAACTGGTAACTATCATGGAATGATCACCTGTGCGTGACAAAGTTATTTCCTTACCAATGAACGCAGTTGGTTCAACGCTTTGGTAATTAGTCAGCATATCGTCGGCGTATTCATCTAGATGATCAAAAAATTCTGCGATCTCGCGAGCATCTTCTGCGGGTAGGACTTGATTATCTAAAATGTTCGACAACCCGACAGTGGAAATTTCTTCTGGGAACACTGCAAATGATGCTTGGGCAGTATGCGCTGATAGTACTTTTGCAATTCGCCGACCAATTTCCGCGTTTGCTGCTTGCAGTTTCAAAATTTCACCGCGCAAACTTTCTTGTTCACGCATGGATAGCTTCACCCGGTCCATCAACTGGTTTACGAAGTAACGAAAACCTTCATCGGTAGGCACTCGGCCGGCAGAAGTATGTGGCTGACGAATATATCCCATCTTTTCTAAGGCAGCCATTTCATTGCGGATAGTAGCAGAGCTCAACCCGAAGTCGAACTTGTCCACCAGGTCCCTACTAGCCACTGCCACCCCACCTTCGCAATTCAGCTTTACAATTGCCGCTAAAATTTTGGCTTGTCTTTGCGATAAATCAGTCATGAGAAATAACAAAAATTAATCAATTCACACGCTAAAATCAGTATAAATAGCTATTAGCACTCTGTCAAGTAGAGTGCTAATTTATATATCTGCTAAAATAAGTAAAT
>CAZYSI010000015.1:0-20490 GCA_964650345.1 uncultured Candidatus Saccharibacteria bacterium
AAATCAAACAGCAGAGGACTACTTGCCAACTCTAACAGAAAAATTTGATTTAATTTTCTTCGATGGTTTCCAAATTCACTACCAGTTTTTACCTCATTACGAACGCCTTCTAAAACCAGGCGGGTTATTATTTTTGGCTAACAACCATTTGCAAAGTCGGACCAGTGTTCAGTTTTTTGAAAGTCTTCATGACCAGACAAAATGGAAGATTCTAGAACAGTTTGCAGATACAACTGTTGCCCAACGCGCATAGTTCTCACCCCTTGACAAAACCAACAAAAAGTTGTATGATAGTATATTAATATAATTATTATGAAAAAGCATATTTTTAACACTATCAAGCAATTAGCCGTTTTAACCCTTATTCTAGGGCTTTTTAGCACCCCAGCGACAGCTTCTGCAGATTGGACTGACATTTTTGGCGGTATTTTTGGCGGTGGTAATAGCAACTACTCCAATAGTTATGAAAACTATGATTATACAGCCCAGCAAAATCAAGGCGATTTAGAGCTTAGTAAACGAGTTCGAGTTGTTGGCCAAGATAGTAAATATCATGAACAGCGTCAGGTTTATTCTGGAACTTTGGTAGAGATTTGGATCGAAGTAAAAAATAAGTCTCGCTATGCTACTCAGGTAGTCGTAACTGACGAGCTTGGTGGTAGTACTGTATACAAAGCTGGAAGTTTGTCTATTAACGGTGTTGCTACCACTAAGCGCGGTTTAACTTCCGGTGGTTTAGTGCTAGACATTCCTGCCAAAGACCGTTCTGTTATTACGTATCTAATGTATGTATGTAGTGGTTCAAATTATGCTATTCGTGCCTCTGCCTATGCAGCAGGTATTGGCTCTGCAACAGATGCGGTAATAATTAGCACTGAATACGATTATACTCCTTACGGTTCATATAATCACGTTGGTACTTGTCTGAATCAACAGCAAAATTCTACAAACACAACTTCTACTGGTTACTCGGGACCTCCTATTACTTCCCAGACAACTAATCCGTTTGGTGATTGGACTGGTGTGAATAATTCAACTGCTACTAATCCAACAGCAAGTAATCCATTTAGTGGCTGGACAGGAGTAAATAATTCCACACCTACGACTACAACAACAACTACTTCAGTAGCAACGAGCAATCCGTTCGGTGACTGGAGCGGTGTTAACAACTCTGCTCAAACTGCTTATACTGCTAACACCGTAAATAATCCGTTTGCAGGTTGGACTGGTGTGAACAATGCTGATGCAGGCGCTATGGGAACAATGACTACCAATACCGCTACAGTAAATTCTACAAACAGCGCGTTTGGTGACTGGACTGGCGTAAACAATTCCGACACCACAAGTAATCCATTCGGAGATTGGTATGGGTCCTCTAGACCAAGCACGAACTCAGACCCATTTGGAACTTGGAAAGGGGTAAATAATTCTGATTCAGTTGCTAATCCGTTTGGTGATTGGACTGGTGTGGATAATAGCAATAATTCGTTGGCCTCTAATAGCCAGGGTTACACTGATGGGCAATCTACTAACACTCGTAGTACACCCCGTCAAGTTGCTGCGGTAAGTACCCAGACTACAAACTTTGTGGCCCCAACTACCGGGGTAAGTAAAACTACCCCAGTACTTTTTGCTGCTATGTTAACTGCTGGATTCTTAATTTACCGCAAACGCAAGCTAATATTCAATTAATATTGTTCAAAATATGATAAAATGCCCCTAGAGGGCATTTTATTTTATTAATTACCAAGCAAAATGATATCAAAGCAAGATATTCTGGCGTTCTATAAAAAGGAGTTGACCACCACTGCTAAAGTGCTGCGCGCAGTGCCTGAAAGCCAATTAGATTTTAAACCCCATGACCGATCTGGGACTATTAAAGACTTATTCCGCACCCTTGTTGCTGGTTTAATTATGAACTTGAGTTTCCTAAAGGGTGAAGAACCAGTAGATACTATGAAGCATATCCCAGAATTTGATTTTGTCGCAGAAGCCGTTGGTACGTTTGAGACTAAGTCACAAGAATTTATGGACGCGCTTGAAGCTACGAGCGAAGAAGATTTACTACTTCCTATGTCAATGTGGGGAATGGAATCTACCAGAGCGGAATTGATATTTATGATAATGACTGACATGATTCACCATCGTGGCCAGTTGTCAGTGTATATTCGGTTGGCTGGAGGGTTGGTCCCTTCAATTTACGGGCCATCTGCAGATGACAGTGGTTTTTAGGATTAAGTTTACTTTATGGAGACTTTAAAACATATTGCAATTATTCCAGATGGAAACAGGCGATGGGCGAAAGCCCATCGTTTAAATCCTTGGGAAGGCCATGTTGAAGGTGTAAAGCGATTTTGGGACATTTCTTTTGCAAGTGCTAGCACTAGCGTTAAATGGCTTACTTTTTGGGCAGCTAGCTATGATAATTTAACCAAGCGCAGCAAACTAGAAGTAAAGTTTTTAACTCGACTCCTTAGCGATGAGTTAAGTAAACCAGAGGTTCGCGAAAATTTAATTAAGAATCAGACTAGGTTACGAGTAATAGGTGAGTGGGGTAGTATTGTTAATGATAAAAAATTAATCTCTACAATTGAGTCGTTAATGCAAGAGACAGCTAATTTTTCTAAGAACAACCTGACGATAATGTTTGCATACGATGGTCAGCGGGAAATGCTCAGCGCTGTAAATACTTTAACAAAGAATTCTGTGAAGCAAGTCGATGCTCAAAAATTGAGAAACGCACTTTGGAGTACTGAACTACCAGAGGTAGATTTAGTAATTCGCACGGGTGGGGAGCCACATTGGTCAGCCGGCTTTTTAATGTGGCAAACAGCCAATAGCCAATTATATTTTACAGAGAAGCTTTGGCCAGATTTTAAAGAACAAGAATTTAAAAAAGCGATCGCTGAGTACGATCGCCGAGAGCGTAGGCTGGGTAAATAATGAGGCTTTGTAAATAAAAAAGACCACTAAGTGGTCTTTTTTAGCGTTCCAAGCAAACTCGTAAGCCGAATTTTGTTTCTAAATGATCATCTATCTGGGCATTGTGTTGCCACAAGGCTCGGTGCTGTCTACCAAATTTGACATTGCACTCAAGTAAGAATTTTGCCGTTTCACCCACTACGTTTCCGTAATAGTTAATCCCGAAGGATTCTGTTGCATTTCTGCTTCAGCGTCACTGTTCGCATCTCTAAGGTTACCCTCGGCGGGTGTTACCCGCTACTAGTGTTAAAAGCTCATATGATACTTTCAACGAGAGTGTTCGGACTTTCCTCCCCGCGTTTTATGCTAAGCACAATTGCTAGGGCGATCATTCGATTTGCTTGGAACTTCAAAAGTCTACCATATTATAAGCACTTTGTCAATCCATTTCGTTTGTCAGCTATAATTTACCAGTCTTGGGGACGTTCTTTATACCAGTCAGCTAAACCGTCTTTCAGAGTATATTCGTACTTATAACCTTTATCTCTAAGTACTTGAGGGGTAATGTTGTTATACCGTAAAATTTTCCGGACTGTGACTGGGCTAATGGACTGCCTCCGACCCAATAACGAATTGAGCAGATTAATACCATAAGAGGCAGATAAAATTAATAGATAGGGAACGTTAGGAATCAGTCGTTTTGTCCCTGCTACTTCAGTAATTCCATTCGCATACTCCTCGACAGATGGAGCTGGATCCATCGTGAAGTTAAATAACGCTACATCGACATTATTTTCTTCTTGCCAGTTCAGCATAAAAGCCATGGAGCGGCAAAGTTCCTTTACGTAGCCTCCGGCTTTACGTACTTTCTGATTACCAGTGAAAAAGAAATATCCACCCAAGACAGCCTTAACCATGCGAGTAACGTTACCACGTTCATTAGCTCCAAAAATAACCCCAGGACGAACAATCATTAGCTTGCGTCCTTGTTTGTCTCTTTGCCAATTTAGATGGATTTTCTCTGCCGCTAATTTAGAAATACCATACGGAGAAGTCGGTTGGGTTGGAGAAGATTCATCTTTAACTGAGCTATCACCACCGTAGGTAGCAATAGAGCTGGTGAAAATAATTCGGCCACAGTTTACTTTAGTAGCCCAAGCACAGACATTCTCTGCGCCTGGAATATTTGTAGCGTAATATTCTTCCGGTACATGCCCTGGCTCTTTATGCACCGCAGCTAAGTTCACAATCAGATCTACTTCTGCCGGTAACTTCTTAGATTCTGGTTGAGCATCGATTGGTTTGCGGACATCAATTTTAGCGTAATTGATATCGCCGGCAGCAAAATAGTGTTGTAGCTTAACCGGCCATTTGTCCGGTGTAATAGTAACAAGGTCTGTAATGGTAATTGTGCGTACGATTTTGTGCTCAAGTAAATACGCAGCAAAATTTGCTCCGATAAAGCCATTACCACCAAATAACACACACGAGTTGTATTTAAATTCTTCCATAATACCCAAAAATCTTACCATAAATTGAATGTTTTAGCTATGCTCTATGACTTGGTCTAAGCCTGAAAAAGTGGTATAATATCAGAACAAAATCTCCTTCATGAAGCGAACAGAACTACTTTTTAACCTAATTTCAATCCCAGTCGATATTCTTATGCTAGCAGCCGCTGGCATTGTTTCTTTTTATATTAGAACGCATTCTGAGGATTATCTTGGGCCAATTTTATTTGAATTACAACTCCAAGATTTTCTCCTACTCTTGGCCAGAGTAATTCCAATCTTGCTTGTGGTCTTTGCTCTGTTGGGACTATACAAACTACGCGGTACTCGTCGGTTTATTCATGAATTTAACCGCATAATCGTAGGTACTTCACTGGGTATGTTATTGGTAATTGTGTTGTTCTTTTTTGACCAGTCAATTTTCCCTTCCCGATTCATTATTCTTACCGCTTGGGCTTTCGGGATCGCTTTTATTTTACTAGGACGGATTTTACTTAAAAAAACTCAGGAGACGATGTTCCGTCGTGGCTATGGTCTGCACCGGTTGGTGTTAGTTGATGGTAGTGGCACGGATGCAGGAGTAATCGCGCAGTTTCTATCTAACCGTTCTCATGGCTATTTAGTAGTAGGGGAAATAGCTAATGATGACAGTACAATTCCTAAGTTAGAAAATTTTTCTGAAACTATTGGCATAGATGAAATTATGCAAGCTAATCCGGGAGCTAATAGCACTCAAAATTTAAAACTACTCGAATTTGCACGTCGCCGTGGTTTGCAATTTAGTTTTGTTCCAAATTTGTTTGAAGTACAACGCAATGTCATTGAATTAGACAATTTTAAAGGTATCCCGGTAATTAAACTAAAAAATACTCCTCTGGAAGGGTGGGGTATGGTTATTAAAAGAGTAATAGATATTATTGCTAGTTTAATTTGTTTAGTTATTACCGCACCATTGTCTTTGGTAATATATTTGGCTGTTCGGTTAACAAGCCCAGGCCCAGGAATTTATAAACATACTCGCAGTGGTTATAAAAAAGAGTTTCAGTTTTACAAGTTTCGATCCATGTACACTCACTTAAGCACAGGTAAGGATTATGGTGATGAAAAAGCCCAGGCCATTTTACATGAGTTATTGGAGCATGTTTCTGACGACGATCGTAGTGGACCGCTTTGGAAAATCAAAAATGATCCGCGCATTACCCCAGTTGGTAAATTTTTACGGCGTACCAAACTTGATGAAATTCCGCAATTCTGGAATGTATTAATTGGAGACATGAGCATGATTGGGCCACGTCCGCATATGCCAGAACAAGTTGAAAAATATCGTCAACACTATGGTCGAGTATTTAGTATTAAGCCTGGGATTTTTGGACTCACTCAAATTGCTCAACTAACTAGACCAAACTTGCCGTTCGAAGAAGAGATCCGTCTCGACACCTATTATATAGAGAATTGGAGTTTGGTGTGGGACTTAAAGATTATTCTTAAATCATTCTTTCTGTTGCTTTTTACTCGTAAACCCAAAACCAACTACTAAACCAGTTTTTTATGAAAGTAATTTTAGCTCACGATTCTTACACTCAATACGGCGGCGCAGAACGCATCATGGAAGGTATGCGGGAAATGTATCCTGAGGCACCGGTGTACACCTTGGCAGTAGATAAAAAAATCCGCTGGCACATTCAGGGGTGGAAAGTTATCACGAGCCCGTTGCAAAAGCTTTATAATTATTACCCAGTAATGCAGCACTGGTTCGCTCTAATTCCTTTTATACTACCTTTTTTCAAGCTGGAGAAAGCAGATTTGCTGCTTTGCGGTAGTTCTGCCTATTTAAAAGGCTTAAACAAAAACCCTGGGACAGTTCATATAAACTATTGTCATACCCCAACGCGATTCATATGGACTGATTACCAATATGCTTTAAAAGAAGTCAGCCCATTATTAAGACCATTGGCCAAGCTCTATTTGTGGTGGTTAAAAAAATGGGATTATAAGTCAGCGCAAAAAGTAGATTATTTTCTTGCCAATAGTAAAGAGGTCCAAGCACGAATAAAAAAGTTTTACGACCGAGATAGTGAAATTTTGCACCCGTTCATTAATGATGACTTTTGGAAGCCGACTCGTGAAAAAGGCGATTACTTTTTAGTCGCGGGGCGGTTAGCTCCTTACAAGGACTACGACAAGGTAATTTTAGCTTTCAACGAATTAGGCTGGCCTTTGCATGTAATCGGAACTGGGCGTTATGAAAACTTCTTACGATCCATTGCTAAGCCTAATATAATTTTTCTTGGCAAAGTTGATGACGTTTCTTTGCGTTATCAGTACAGTGGGGCAAAGGGTTTCATTTATCCTCAATTGGAAGATTTCGGAATGATGCCTCTAGAAGCTGCCTCTTGTGGGACAGCGAGTTTAGGCTTGGCTAAAGGGGGATCTTTAGAAACTATTATCCCTGGCCAAACTGGTGAACTACTAGAAACTGTTAACACGGCTTCGCTTATTCAAGCACTAAAGTCCTGGGACGCAAACAAATATAGTAGTGAGTATTTGTTTAAGCACGCTGCTCAGTTTAGCAAGAAAGCTTTTCAAACTAAACTTGCAGAGATTATTGCTCAGTATATGTCTAAGTATAATGAAGCCAATGCCAGACCTAGAAACTAGACAACGCACTATAGCAGTTGATTTACGCAGCTTACATAGCTCGGAGTTTAGTGGTGTGGAAAGTTATACAGTACATGTCTTGGAACAACTACTTTCTCAAGACCGTAGCAACATTTACCGACTGTTTTATAATGGCTACTCACCAAAGAAATTTGAGTATTTCCATTTTATTAATACTGAATATTTGCAAACCAGAATTCCTAACCGATTTCTCAATCTCTCTTTAAAATTTTTTAAATGGCCGAAGCTAGAAAAGCTAGCAGGGAATAACGACATTTTTTTCATGCCCAACTGGACCATGCTCTCGGTAAACTCACTAACCAAAGTAGTATTAACAGTTAATGATTTGTCTCCTTTAGTTTTCCCAGAATTTTACACCTTGAAAGACAGAATTTGGCACTGGTTTACAAATATTCCTCAACTGGTTAATACAGCAAACAAAATAGTCGCGGTATCTGAATTTACCAAAACATCATTAATAGAAAAACTTCAAGTTGACCCCAACAAAATCGTGGTTGCTCCACTGGGAGTGGATCACGATAACTATCGCCCTAATTTAAATGTAGACCGTTTGCGCGATGTGCGAAATCGTTACGGTTTGCCAGGTGACTTCGTACTATACCTAGGCACTGTTGAACCTCGTAAAAATATTTCTCGTTTGATTGAGGCCTTTGAGCAAATTAAGGAACCTATTTCTTTGGTAATTGTGGGACGTCTAGGCTGGAAATATGCTGATGTTCTTGAGCAAATTGAGCGCAGTCCAAAGCGAAGGTTTATAAAATTATTAGGCTATGTGACTGAATCAGATAAGCCCTATATTATGAAATTAGCCAAGGTATTTGCTTGGCCAAGTTTATACGAAGGTTTTGGTTTACCAGTGTTAGAAGCTATGGCGGTTGGGACTCCTGTATTAACCTCTAATGTTAGTAGTCTTCCAGAGGTTGCCGGCGACTCAGCTCTGTTGGTAGATCCGTACAGTGTTGGCGACATTGCCAAAGGGTTGTCTTTACTCTTAACAGATAGTAACTTGAGAGAACATTATAGTAATAAAGGTCAATTACGTAGTCGAGAGTTTACTTGGGAAAAGTGTGCTGAAATTGTTAAGACAGCTTTAAATTAATTTTAGTTATGCGAATTGGATTTGACTTCAGAATGGGGGGGAGCATTAATGCCGGTATTGGTCGGTATAGTTTTGAGTTGTTAAAATCTATGTTACAGCAAAATACTAAAGATAAGTTTGTAGTCTTTTACCACGAACGAAACTGTAATCCAGTGGATGTAAAGCTCCTACAGAAATTAGGTGCTGAAACAATCCCTACAAATATCCGACATTATTCTTGGGCAGAGCAACTATTGTTGCCGCGCATACTTAACAGACACAATTTAGATTTAATGCACTTTCCTAACTTCAACGTACCATTACTGTATCGCAAACCATACGTGGTCACTATCCATGATATGGTGCACCATAAAATTAGCGGGCACAAGAAATCGCGAATTTGGAAGTTCTATGCGTATCAATATATCATTAAGAAGGCGGCAGAGAGAGCCCAGGTTATTTTTACAGTTACCGAGGCTGCAAAAGAAGAAATTGCTGAGTACTTGCAAGTCTCACCAGATATGATTGTCGTAACATACGAGGCCCCGGTTGAACAGAATTTTCCAAATCTAGATATTAATAAAGTTAAACAAAAATTTTTGCTGTCTCGCCCTTACTTTTTGTTTGTAGGTTCATTAGAGCGCAAGAAAAATATCCCAACTCTTACCAAATCGTTCGATATCTTCCTGGAAAAGTATAAATTCGATATGGATTTAGTTATTGTTGGTAAAATAGATGAACACTATCCTGAGGTTAAAGATCAAGCTATGGATATTAATCATTCTAATCGCTTAGTTTTTACTGGGTTTGTTGAAGAAGCTGATCAAGCGGCACTTTATGAAGGTGCGTATGCATTTATTACAGCATCTTTGCACGAAGGATTCGGGTTACCTGGATTGGAAGCCATGAAGCATGGCATACCTGTCTTAGCTTCTAATACCAAAGTTTTCAACGAAGTTTACGACAATGGAGCAATATATTTTGACCCGTTGAATCCGGAAGACATTGCGGAGCATATGCAATTACTTGTTAAGGACACCCAATTCCATGCGCAAATGCAAGAAAAAAGTGTGGCAAGAGTCGCATTATTCGATTGGAAAAAAACTGCTGAGCAAACTTTAGAAGTGTATCATCAACTTAATAAACATTATGACTTTGCTCCGGAGGATGAAGTATGAAAAAAACACAAAAACAGATTATTGTATTTGTAGGTGGGGAAACAGCTGGGCCAGTCCTACCACTTTTAGCTTTGGCAAAAGAATGGGTCAAGCAAGATTCAAGCATCGTGCCAGTGTTTATAGATAGACGGAAATCGGTTGCGGCGAGAGTAATTCCAAAGGCAGGGTTTAGGTTTTACGCTACTAGCGCTGGAAAATTACGTCGATATTGGTCTGTAAAAAATCTACTTTCCCCGTTTTTAATTTTATTGGGAATAATTCGTGCCCTCATTCTATTCCAGTCGTTACGGCCAGTTGTAGTTATAGGCGCTGGTGGTTATGTTCAGGTTCCTGTAATAATTGCCGCTTGGATTTTGCGCATACCAAGACTAATACACCAACAAGACATAGTGCCATCGTTTTCTAATCGGTTAATATCGCTCTTAGCAAATAAAATTACGGTTACTTTTGAGAAATCATTAAAAGATTTTGCTCAAGGAACTGGGTTAGAAAAAAAGTTTGGCCAGAGTACTAAAATTTTTTGGACTGGTAACCCTTGTGATTTCGACCCAGTATTTATTAATAGCCAAACAGCTAAAGAAGAGGCATGTAAACTTTTTAAATTAGAGACCGATATGCCGACTGTGTTAGTAATGGGTGGTGGTAGTGGTGCTAGGGCGCTTAACCAGATCATACAACGAAACTTACCTGAACTTACAAACGTGGCCCAAATTATTCATAGCAGTGGGCCAGGAAAAATGTTACATCCTGCGCTTAGTGATGCTAAAATTCACGACCGTTACCGACAGTATGAATTTATTGACCGGATGGATTTAGCCTATGCAGCAGCTGATTTAGTTATTACTCGAGCAGGACTATATACCATAACCGCTCTCTCAAAACTTGGTATGCCTAGTATTGTCATCCCTATGCCAGACAGTCACCAGGAAGCTAATGCTAAATTTCTATATGAGACTGGTTCAGCTGTGGTTATTGACCAAGCAGATTTAAACCAAAATAGCCTTGCTGTAATTGTCAGAAAAATATTTTTTGACGCTAAATTACAGAAAAATTTACACGATAATATTCAAAGAATATTGCCAGACAATGCCGCTAGTAGAATGATAGCTGTAATTAAAACCCTATATTAAATGAATACCTCTAATCTGAACAAACCAAAGGTGGGTTTAGCCTTTAGCGGCGCTTCTTCGCGTTCAATGTTTTACATTGGTTTTCTAGAGGTCCTTTCCGAAAATAACTTTCCGATCGATTACATTGCGGCATTGTCTGGGGGAACCATTGTGGCAGCGAGTTATGCTTGCGGGACCTTGCCTGAGTTAAAAAAGATGGTCATGGGTATGAACAAGGAATTGTTGTTTAGTTTTATTGAACGTAGTAAGGGTCGGGGCGGGTTATATAGCTTAAGAAAAATTGAATCCGAATTACGGGTCTTCACTCAAAATAAAAAGTTTGAAGAAGTTCAGCCGAAAATGGGATTTGTTACTACAGATTTAAACGCTGGTGAAGAAGTGGTTCTGCAAATTGGCGATCTAGCCCACGCAATCTGTGCCTCATGCGCATTACCGTTTGTATTCGAGCCAATGGAGTGGGGGAATCGTCGATTGGTTGATGGTGGAGTTATGAATGTTATTCCTGGGAATGTAGCCCGTACAGCAGGAATGGATTTAGTAATTGGAATCGATATGCGAGCAACTCCGTATGTCTTCAGTCCGTGGCAAGTCTATTTAAAGAAGTTTGTCGACTTTATTAAGCAAATATTGTGGCCAAAGCCAGTAAATGATCTTTGGGAAAAACTAAGCGCTTGGTGGGAATACCATGAGTTTGCTAATTCATCTAAAGACGGGGTCAACCCAAGACTTTATACTGTCATTGACCGTTCTATTGAACTGTCGCTAATTGCCCAAGAACGTCAAACTGACCCAAGTTTTGATTGTGATATATTAATTTCTCCAGAAGTTTCTAATTTAACTTTTTGGAAAAAACATTTGTTTTTACATTTTACTGACTTTAGTAAAACTCAAATGTACTACCAATCTGGCCGCGAAACAGCCAAAAATAATTTACCCATTTTATGGCAACGGTTGGCAGATAAAGAATTAGAGCTGACCAAGCGTGAGCAAGTTATTAAATCACTTATAGTTTAACCTATATTTATTCAAAATCTATTTATGTTAAATTTAGAAAACGTAAAAAAAATCTATTTCATTGGCATTGGCGGAGTTGGTATGTCGGCTGCTGCCGGTATAGCAACGCAAAGTGGTTTTGATGTTTGTGGCAGCGACAGCAAAGCTATTTATGACCCAGCTCAGTCAGTCTTAGATTCGCATGATATTCCTTACACTACTGGGTACGATGCTGTAAATATTCAAAATTCTAAGGCTGATCTATATATTGCTTCTGCTGGTGAGGGACTAGAAAACCCAGAAATAGCTTATTTAAGCGAAAATAATTTGCCAATCCATTCTCTTAGTGAACTCCTTGGTGCAATCGCCGAAGAGCAGTTGCGCATTGTCGTTGCTGGTACCCACGGTAAGTCCACAACAACTGGTTTTTTAGGAGTTACTCTAAAGCAAATTGACGACAGTTCGTTTATGACCGGTGCAATCTTGCAGCAAGAGCAAACCAATTTTCATTTAGGAAACGGGCACTATTTTGTTTTCGAAGGAGACGAATACAAAGCGTTATTTGACGATCCAACTCCAAAGTTTCATCAGTATCATGCCGATATTCTTTTGCTTACTAACTTAGAATTCGACCATCCAGACATTTTTTCTTCGCTCGAAGAAATGCAAGATGAATTTCGTCAGCTTGTAGCTAATTTACCCGATGACGGTCTATGCGTTTACAACGCTGATAGTATTCCTTTGGTGCAGCTAATGCATGAAAGTAATGTTGGTCAGGTTTCGTTTGCATTAACGAGTCCAGCAGACTTTGTGGCCAAAAATATCCAATCCTCTGAGCAGGGAACTTCTTTTGATGTCTTGCGCCAGAAAAAGGATGCTGAACCAATAACAGAAAGTTACATCATAAACCTATTCGGTGAAATTAATGTCTATAACGCGCTTGGAGTAATTGCCTTATTGCGCACATTAGGATTTAGCCAGGACGAAGTGCAAAGCGGTTTACACACCTACGTGGGAGTAAAACGCCGTTTTGAACTTATGGGTGAAAAAGATGGAGCTGTAGTTTACGATGATTACGCTCATCATCCAACAGCGGTTAAAGAGACATTACGAACAGCAAGGTTAAAATATCCACAACGCAAAATCTGGGCCGTGTTTGAGCCACATACATATAGCCGCACCGAAGCTACTTTAGTTGAACTTACCACTGCATTTGAATCAGCGGATGAAGTTTTAATCGCTGAAGTTTATCCAGCAAGAGAACTAAAACAGCCGCAAAGTATTACAGGGCAGCAAGTTGTGGAGGAAATTTCAAAATTTCATAAAAAAGTCCGGCTAGTAAATAATAAAGCAGAGGCTTTGGAATTACTTAAAGTCGAATTAAAACCAGGTGATGTAGTTATAGTTATGGCAGTTGGCAACTTTAATCTGCTGGCCCAAGATCTCATTGAAGACTAATGTTATAATTAAAGCAAAGGAGATAGGTTTATGAATATTTCAATCAAAGCAACGAACACTACGTTAACAGAAGCCATAAAGCAAAACATTCGAGAAAAGCTCAATGCTATAGAAAGTTTCCTGCGCCCTGAAGATAAAGTCCATGTTGAAGTGGCAGAAGAAACTCATCATAAATCTGGCTTATTTAGCCGGGTTGAAGTACGAATTACTCCTCATGGCTATTACGCCGAAGCAACAGGTAATGATTTCTATGAAGCCATGGACTTAGTTATTCCAAAAATTAAGCAACAACTCAACAAAGAAAAGGGTAAAAAGCTTAACTTACGGCGTAGAATTGGTAGTTTTTTTCGAGGGAAATAAGCCTCCAATAACCATAAAATTGTGCTATAATAAATTGAAATCCCAGGATTTTCTGGGATTTTATAACTAATCCTATAATTCTTGCATGTCTATTTTTTCCAGTTTATTTTCTAAGGATGCGCTTGGCACGTATAATTCAGAAATCACGAAAATTAATGCCTTCAAAGATGAAATTGCGGCATTAAGTGATGATGAAATCCGCGAAGAAATTTCTGAGTTTAAATCCCAGTTAGCTGAATTTGACGATACAGCTAAAATCTTTAAAAAGCTTTCAGAAATTCGACCCCGCGTTTTTGCGCTAACACGAGAAGCCTCGAAGCGCTCACGCGGTCAATTTCACTATGACGTACAACTTGCTGGTGGTCTAGCGTTAGCTGAAGGACGAATTGCTGAAATGAAAACCGGTGAAGGTAAAACCTTGACTGCTACTTTACCTTTGGTGCTATTTGCCTTAGCTGGAAAGGGGGCTCATCTAGTTACGGTCAACGATTATTTGGCAAGGTGGCAAGCCAGCGATATGGGACGCTTGTTTTATTTCCTAGGCCTATCGGTTGCTAGTATTCAGCACGAAGCCTCTTTTATGTTCGACCCAACTTTCCAACCCGAACAAGAGGAAATTGATGCTATTGAAGGTGGTACTCAAGGGTTGGTACTAGACGTAAAGCATATGCGGCCAATAAATCGCCAACAGGCTTATGCCGCAGACATTACTTACGGCACAAATAATGAATTTGGTTTTGACTACTTGCGTGACAACATGGTCCAAGATGTTAAACAGCTCCGCCAACGTGATTTATTTTTTGTCATTGTTGACGAAGTCGACAGCATCTTAATTGACGAAGCGCGTACCCCGTTAATTATTTCGCAGCCAGATACCGATCCAACGGACAAGTATTACTCTTTTGCTAAAATAGTTAGTCAGTTACAAGAGAACGAAGATTATAATGTTGATGAAAAACACAAAGCTGCATCTTTGAGCGATACCGGTATTGACCGGATTCAACAGATCTTAAAAATTGATAATATCTACGACACTAGCCAAGGAGTTACAACGCTCCATCATATTGAGCAAGCTCTGCGAGCTAAGACTCTATTTTTGAAAGACCGCGACTATGTAATTAGAGATGGTGAAATAGTAATTGTCGATGAATTTACCGGTCGGTTAATGTTTGGGCGTCGTTATTCCGAAGGATTGCATCAAGCTATAGAAGCGAAAGAGAATGTAAAAATCCAGCAGGAAAGCAAAACTTTAGCAACAATTACATTTCAAAATCTATTCCGCTTGTATTCTCGGTTGGCTGGTATGACTGGGACTGCAAAAACTGAAGAAGAGGAATTCTTTAAGATTTATAAATTAGAAGTAGCCCAAATTCCGACCAATCAACCAATGGTGCGCGATGACCATTCAGATTTGATTTACAAAAACCAGAATGGAAAATTCGCAGCGATTGCAAAAGATGCTAAAGAGCGCCACGGACGCGGTCAACCGGTTTTAATTGGTACCGTAAGTATTGCGAAAAATGAGCTCTTAGCAGAATTTCTTAAGAAAGAAGGACTGCGGTTTGAGTTACTTAATGCTAAGAACCACGAACGAGAAGCGCAAATTATTGCCCAAGCAGGTCGCCCTGGTCAAATTACTCTTGCCACAAATATTGCCGGTCGTGGTGTAGACATTTTACTAGGTGGTAATCCGGTGGACAAAGAAGAAGCAGAAAAGGTCCGCGAGGCTGGTGGTTTAGCTGTAATTGGTACTGAACGGCATGAATCCCGGCGCATAGACAACCAATTGCGTGGCCGCGCTGGGCGCCAGGGAGATCCAGGTAGCAGCCAATTCTATGTTTCTATGGAAGATGACTTAATGCGTTTATTTGGAGGAGAACGTATGCAGAGTATGATGAATACTTTGCGCATACCCGATGACCAACCAGTAGAAGCAAAATTGGTATCTAGGTCTATTGAATCTGCGCAGAAAAAGATTGAAGGCTTGAACTTTGATACACGTAAACACGTTCTTGAATTTGACGATGTGCTTAATAGTCAACGTGGGGTTATATATAAGCGTCGACGCCAATATTTATCTGGTCAGGTTGGCGCAAAGAGCAATATCCGCGAAGAAATATTAGACTTACTTCGTGATGAAATTGAATATATTGTCCAAAGCAACTTCGATGGCACCGATAATCAGATGGAAGCAACTAAAGAAATTTTTGAAACTGTAAATACTATCTATCCATTAAGCAACGAAGCGCGGAGTAATTTGGAAACCAGTATTCAAGATGCGGCAAACCGCGAATTCGCTTTAATCGATGAGTTATATGCTGGCGCGGTAAAAGCGTTTGAGGCAAAAGAAGCAGAGGTTAGCACAGAAGTCTTTGAGCAGCTCATGCGATATTTAATGTTGCAGTCAATCGACACCTTGTGGATGGAGCACTTAGATACCATGGATCATTTACGTGATTCTGTTCGCTTGCGCGGTTATGGACAGCGTGACCCACTAGTTGAGTACAAAAAAGAGGGCTATCGCTTATTCCAAACTTTGCTCGATAATATCGATAATCAGATTATTTATTCAATTTTGAAAATCGGAGTACATAATCATGACGGGCACCAACACGCCACAGCACCGAGCAATGTTGTTCTATCTGGCAGCGAAGCTAGTGGGGGTGAAGCAGTGGCAAGCAACATCACGGCAGACGCAGACCCTCGCGCAGCAAATATTGGCCGCAATGACTTGTGTTACTGCGGCAGTGGGAAGAAATATAAGAAGTGTGGTTTAATTAATTCCCAAGAGCATCAAAAAAATTTAGCTGGCAGTGGTAAAAAACACGCGGTAGTTGGAGGTTAGTATGCTTAAGCCTGGTTACTACCAACACTACAAAGGAGCCAATGGCGGTAAATATTTACTAATTGGTATTGCTGATCATGAGAACACTGGAGAAAAATTAGTAGTTTACCAAGCTATGTATGGTGAAAAAACTCTATACGCCAGGCCTTTCAGCCAATTTGAGGAACCAGTTGAATGGCTAGGTGAAATGGTCCCAAGATTTAAGTATTTAGGAGAGCAATCAATTGATTAGCCCAGAAAGATTACAAGAACTACTTTTCGCTTATGCTGAAGAAGCTAAGTTGTTTTTCTATTCATATGGCTTAGCTAATTTGGTTATTGATGCACCAGTTGATCATGTCGCAATTAAAGCTCTAAACCGAGAAGTCTATAAAGAATATATACAAACTTATTTACCTTTAAGTAAGCGCTTGTCGTACGAAGCAGTTGGCTCACGGGATATTGCTATTGCTGAGCTCTATAACGATCTCAATGCAGGAACTTTAGGGAAAGTTGGTGTTATAGAAATAATGGAACCGAAGCCTGGAAAAATCGCCACTACTCATGACTTAATTGACCATATAGAATTACTGGTATCAGGGTTAGAACCAATCAGAGTTGCTTTAGTAAATAAGCAAGTTGAGTTTAGTGAGCAATCAACTGAAAACCATAAGGCCATTGTTGTTACTATAAACGAGTGGGGACAAGAGGTAAAATTCTCAAATAAGCCTTTGGTGGATATTGCAAACAAACAAATTGCTAAAGGGTTAGCAACAGACATAACTAAAACTACTTAGATTAATTCAAATGCCTAAGACTAAAATAAACAAATCAGTGCGTCTTTCAAACCACATTACCCCTCAGCATTACAAGCTCCTAATAAAACCAGACATGGAGGCTTTTACTTTTGCTGGAGAGGAAGTTATTCAGATAACTTTGACAGCAGCGAGTAAGACGATTGTCTTGCATAGTAAAGATATTGAAATCCTTAGTGGTTGGTACCAAGTAGGAAAACAAAAAATAGATATTTCAAAAATTACCTATCAGGATAAAGCCGATACAGCTACATTGAGTTTTGCTCAAACCTTGGCAAAAGGCAAGGGGAAATTAACTCTTTATTTTAGAGGAGTCATCTCTGAAAAATTACACGGTTTTTACCGTAGTCAATACGAGCACCTAGGTGAAACTAAGCATATTGCAACCACTCAATTCGAGTCTACAGATGCACGTAGAGCATTTCCATGTTTTGATGAGCCAGCTCACAAGGCAACCTTCCAGCTTTCCTTAGTAATTCCTAAACATTTAACAGCAATTTCCAATACAATTGAAAAAGAAATCAATGAAACCCCAGCTGGAATAGAACACAGTCATAAAATTGTACATTTTGCGCCGACCCCAAAAATGTCCACATATTTGTTGGCGTATATTTTAGGTGAATTTGAATCTATAGAAACTAAGACCAAGGATGGAGTGCAAATTCGAGTTTTCACTACAAAGGGTAAAAAAAACCAAGCAAAATTTTCATTACAAGTCGCTAAAAAAAGTTTAGAGTTTTTAAACGAATATTTCGCCATTCCATACCCGCTACCGGTCTTAGATTTAATCGCTGTACCAGACTTTTCTGCTGGAGCAATGGAAAATTGGGGAGCAATTACATTTAGAGAAACGGCTTTGTTGGTTGACGAAGAACATACTGCTTTTGCTAATCGTCAGCAAATAGCAGAAACTGTTGCACACGAATTAGTGCACCAATGGTTTGGCAATTTAGTCACCATGGAATGGTGGACTCACTTGTGGTTAAATGAAAGCTTTGCTTCATTTATGTCATATGTAGTTATAGACGATATATTTCCGGAGTGGAATTTCTGGACTAGATTTGTTCTTCATGATCATGCCAATGCCCTGCAATTAGATAGTTTGCAAAATACTCACCCGATTGAGGTTGAGGTGCATCACCCTGACCAAATCTCAGAAATATTTGATGCAATCAGTTATGACAAAGGTGCAAGTGTTTTGAGAATGTTATATCACTATATAGGTCCTGAATCTTTCCGAGATGGACTGCGTTACTACTTAAAAAAGCACAGTTACAAAAATACTTCATCGAAACATTTATGGGAAGCATTTGAAAAGGTTTCAAAAAAGCCTATTGGAAAATTTATGCATACTTGGGTATCGAAGGAAGGCTACCCTCTAATTAAAATATCGCAACAAAACGGTTCTAAAATTGCAATTGAGCAAAACAGATTCTCTTTAAAGAAAATATCTGCTGATAAAACTATCTGGCCAATCCCTATGCAATTCCGAATTAGCGCCGATCATGCTAGCAAACTAGAATTAGTAAGTAAAAAAGCAAAAACCGCTAACCTGAGCGAAGACACAGTATTTATTAAAGCCAACCCAGGCGAAGCTGCGTTCTACCGGACTCTGTACAGTGCGCCACTTCTAGCAAAGCTCTTTGAGCCTGTGCAAAAAAAACAGCGGGGCATTGAGGACCGTTTTGGAGTAATTAGAGACTTGGGGGCTTTAGCGAAGAGTGGGGATTTGCCGACTTCAGCTTTTTTGGAATTCGTACAGGCTTACAAAAACGAAGATAGCTATGTAATTTGGGCAGAAATTTGCAGTACCTTGCAAGAAATTCATAATTTAGTTCAAGACTTTCCGCAATTACAGGCTAAACTCGAAAAAGTCTACCGCGACCTTTTAAAGAACGTTGTAAAACTGGTCGGTTGGACAGCTCAGCACAAAGAAAGTAACTCACGTACTCTTTTGCGTTCATTAATATTGTCACAGTATGGTGAGTATGGAGATAATACGACAATACGCAAAGCATCTGCGCTGTTAAAAAATCATCACAAGAAAAGCATTCCTGCTGATATGAGAAATTTTGTCTATTCGTTAGGTGCAAAAAATGGCACAGTGCAAACTTTCAATCTACTCAAAGGTATGTTTGCTAGGGCGACAATGCAAGAGGAACAAAGAAGAATAGGTCGCGGACTAATGAACTTTGAAAACCCCCAGGTCTTTAAAAAAAGTTTAGAGTTACTCTTAAGCAAATCCATTCGAAGCCAAGACATGCCAATTTTAATCTATATCGCTATGCTTAACCCTAAGAACCGAGAGCGAACATGGTCGTGGATTAAAAAGAACTGGAAAGAAATTAGCAATAGGTACCATAAAGACCATTTGCTGGTGTGGGTAATAAAGCCACTTGGTCAATTTGCAGACTCTGCAAAAGCGAAAGAAATAGCGGACTTTTTTAAGCGCAATCCTGCTCCTAGTGCAAACCGCGCTATAAAACAGGCTTTAGAGCAGATTTATATTCACAGCGCGTGGATAAAACGCGACCGCAAAGATATAGAGGATTGCACGAAAGCCTTACTAGAGTTATAATAGTTGAGAATTATTAATAAAACTGCATGAAATCAATACTAAGAAAAGTAGCCCTATTGCTTGGAATCCTGCTGATTACATTAGCGGCCGCTTGGATTGTCTGGCCTGGTGGGAGCCGAATAAACCTATCAAAAATTAAGATCCCATATCAAAAAACATTTGAAACTCACTTGGGCCTAGACCTCCAAGGAGGCTCTCACTTGGTTTACCAAGCTAATTTCAATCAAGTTGAGGACGTTGGCCGACGAGAAGCTCTAGCTGCTGTACGCGATACTATCGAGCGTCGGGTAAACAGCTTTGGTGTGTCTGAACCATTAGTTCAAGTCCAAGGCAGCGATCAAATTGTGGTCGAGCTTCCTGGAATTGACGACGTTAATAAAGCGATTGAATTGATTGGCCAAACTCCTTTGCTAGAATTTAAAACACAGGCCGACCAAACTGAATTAAAACCAACAGTTGGCCCCGATGGACAGGTAACTATTGACCCAGATTCTGCTTGGAAGCCTACCGGACTCTCTGGGCAACAATTAAAGAGTGCGAGCGCAGATTTCCAAACTACCAGTAGCGGGGGATTAGGAAATCAAGTCGTAGTAAAATTGCAGTTTGACGATGAAGGCACCAAGCTATTTAGTGAACTCACTGCAGCTAATTTAAATAAACCTATCGCTATTTTTCTAGACGGGGAGTTAATTAGTGCACCAACTGTTCAAAGCGCGATTACAGACGGCCAAGCTATAATTTCCGGAAATTTCACCGCTGATGTAGCTAAAGAATTAGCCACTCGTCTTAATTCTGGCGCACTGCCTATTCCGATTGAGCTAATATCCCAACAAAACGTAGGGGCAACATTGGGACAAGAATCCATCAACAAATCAATTATTGCTGGTCTAATTGGTATGATTATGATTGCTATTTTCATGTAATTTTATTGGTGTAAAAAATATCACAGTTGATTTTAGATACA
>CAZYSI010000016.1:0-17258 GCA_964650345.1 uncultured Candidatus Saccharibacteria bacterium
CGCTCTTTTATTCACCTAATTTTTCTTTTAATTTTAGCAATTTATTTCAAAAGTGATCTTTCCTCTAGTATACCATTTTCCATCTAGAAAGCCAAATTTTCACTGCGAAGCTTATTGAGTCCCTTTATTCACATATCTACAGAAGTCTGCGGCTACGCTACCAACCTGGCTTTCTTGCCACCAGTCGTAAAAGCTTACTACTGCCCCCACCACGGCACCCTGCACTCCACCGCCACCAAGTCCACTAGTATTACATAAATACCAGCCCAGGGCAGCAATGAAGCTGATAACAAACAGAAATGCAAAAATGTCTAACACGATTATAATTGCTCTTTCCCACCAGACAAATCCTTGTAGTTGAGGAATCCATTTCAATGATGGAATAAGACCTAAAATCATATAAATATTCAAAACCACCAACAATGGGACACCAATAATGAGGCCGCCAATGCTAAATAAAAACACTAGGGTAATTAACAGCCACACAAACATACCAATCTTAGTAGCTGCGCGAATGGCTAAGTAAGTGGCTTGTTTTGGATCGCCATTCTTTAGTTCGAACAAAGCGTCAACAGCATCGGATACTCCAAGGCTGATGGCAATGTTTAACAACAAGGAAAGCAGAAAGCCCAACCCAAATGTCGCTGCCCCAGTACCTGCCCCTGTGGCAGCAACACCAGCTTGTAAACCTTTCACCCCCAGTTTCGCACCAGCCTTGCCTGCCGCTTTACCGAGCTGTTTACCGGCCTCTTTACCTAAACGCTTAGCTCCTTCCTTAGTAGCTTTCCCCGCACCTTTACTAAGGCCTTTTTTAAATCCAGTTTTCAGACCTTTGTCTGCAATTTTTGAACCGATTTTATCCTGCGCCAGCTTACGAATTTTTTTGTTTGCAAAATCTTTTACCTTATCTCGATTCTCTTTAGTATCTGACCTGATCGCTTTCTGAATTTCTTTAGGAGCACCTACTCTTGCCGCAAGCCTTGTGGGCACCTTATTCGGCCCCCTTCTCATAATCTTTTTTGCTTCTTCTATTAAAGACAAACGGCGCTCTTTTTCTCCAGGATCAACAGATCTCGTATTAGGCAGGTTTTGAGAAGTCTCATCACTAAAAATCTCGCGATCAGCCTCACTAATTGGCTCTGTACTTTCAGGATTATTGAATGTTTTATCAAATCCGAAATCCGCATCAGAACCAGAATTTGTACTGTCCTCTGCTAGACGCCACATATTAACTTGCTAACTGTTCTTTGCTCTGCTCAATTTCTAACAGCTGTTTTGGATCGGTAGTAATAATCTGGTCCTCTACGTAGGAAGCATAAATTTTAATAGCCGCATGCTTTAAACCAGCAAAGAAAATTCCTTCTCCAACGTCGCTTTCCAGTAACAAATATTTCTCTCCTTCGGTTAAGAAAAAGGTTTCCGCTACTATTTCAATCGCTGCTGGGCTTTGTTTAAGTAATAATTGAATGGATGAGTTAGTAACAATCGGTTTGCCGTATGGACTAGCCATAAAGTCTGCTACGTCTTGGGTAATAGTAGTCAGACCGAGATAGTACTTGCGAGCACGCTTGGCAATACCGAACACAAACCGGGCTGAATCTTCGTGTTGCATCATAATCCAGGCCTCATCTAGTACCAAAATACGCTTTTTTAACTGACTACGTACCAAATTCCAAATATGACCAAGGGTGATGTACATTGCAATTGGCCGCAGTTGGTCTTCAAGATCGCGAATCGAAAACACCAATAATTGATTATTTAACTGCACATTGGTTGGTTGGTTCAAAAGACCAGCAAAAGTTCCATTGGTAAATTTTTCCAACCGAGTTCCTAAGCTCTCAGCACCAACAATTCCGGATAAAATTTCAATCAAGTCTGCCATAACTGGCATTTCCGCAGTACGGAAATCAGTGGTCTCGGTAATATCTTTCTTTGCATAAGTTTGCCATAAAGCTTTGTCTAACAATGCTTCTTCGGTTGGGTCAAGTTTTCCCAAAATCAAACTCATTAAGCCAAGCAGGTTAATAACAGCACTACGCAAAATATCCGCTGAATCCTCGCCTTCAACACCGACTGGCAAATCAAACGGGTTAATGCGAAAATCGGAGTTCAAAGAAATATTTAAATACGTTCCACCGACAGCTTCTGCTAAATGCTGGTATTCATTTTCAGGGTCAATAACAATTACTTCAACACCGACCATAAGTGAACGTAAGATCTCCAACTTCACAGCATACGACTTACCCGCTCCTGACTTCGCAAATACTACATAATTAGCATTCTCCATTTGAAACCGGTCGAATAGAATCAAGCTATTATTGTGCCGGTTAATACCGTACAGAATTCCATCATTACCAGTTAAGTCAGAGGACACAAATGGAAATGTACTAGATAACGGACTAGTATTTAAATTATTAGCAATATCTAATTCATCTAGTCCCAAAGGTAAAGTTGAGTTAAATCCTGCTTCGGTCGCTAGCATTGCCCGTTTAGTTACAACCAATTTTGCACCCAAAGCACTCTCTAAAATTGTAGAATTTTTATCAAGCTCTTCTAGGGTATCGGAGTAAAGAGTGAAGTACAGCGCGAAGCGAAAATAGTGTTCAGTGCCTTGCTGTAAGGAATCACGAAGTTCTTCTACGTCGTGGTACGCAGTTTCTAACAGCGGGTTACGTACCAAACCTTTTTCTTGTTCAACAATAATCTGCGAACCAATTTCACCAACTTTAGATTTTAGTTTTTTCATTACCACGCCTGAGTCTACCGGGTAAACAAACATAGATACATCTAAAGCGCTTTCCGAATTGATAATAAAGCTTAACCAATTCGAAGACAAAAAGCGTGGATACGCCAAAGCAAAAAATGTCCGGGCATACTTGCCGTTAATCTCAAAATAGGAATTGGTAAACTTTAAACTAGAAGGCGCTAGTAAGTCCTTTAAAGTAGTTAATCCTTCACGGAATTCTTGCTCAACTTGAGCGAGCTTGGTATCTGCAGAAATCTGACCTTTTAAATGCTCAAGTTCCTGGCGCTTGTGCTCTATATCGTCTTTTTTAAATGAAAATAAACTCATTATTTTTCCATCTCCTGTTCGGTCAGAGTAACTTTAGTTAATTGACTAGCATCAATAGAAGGGCCCGCACCAAAGTTATAAGAGTTATAAACCAACTCAATCAATTGATCAGTATTTAACCGAAGCACGCGAAGTCCAGCGCTACTCAAATTAGAAGCAATACTACTCACCCGCTGGTCTAATTGTTTGCGGTAATCAGCAAAGGCTTTGCTCTGAGCTTCAATCTGTTGCACTTTACCAGTACCAAACAACCGACTAAAGAAGCCTTGGCCACCTGTACCCTTTACACTCATTTCGTAAGGAATAATCACGTAAAAATTCTTGTTCATTACGTTAGCAGATTCAACTAAGCGATTAATAAATTCAATATACTCACTAGTTTGCATACGTAATAACTCATTAGTCTGGCGCTCCATCATTCCCTTAAGCCTTTCAGTATACTCCCCAATATCCATTTTCCGACTTTGTAATAAAATTTGAACATGGAACTCAAGCGAATTTAAAAACCGCTGATAGCTATAGATAAGCGCATTCTGCTCTTCTTCGCTTTTCAGATCAAAATTAGTACTCGACACTGTGAGAACAGCACGCAGAGTCCCGTCTTCCATTATGATCGCATCTTCGCGAATTTCTGCCAGCTTTAAAAAGCTCTGCGTCGGGGTCCCTGTTATTTTCTTACTTTTTGTTTTAGAACCAAACATTTATATTTATTTTATATCTTCTAGATTTCTAACCGTTAATTTTTGCGGCTTTATTTTCTTTAATACGCTGGAGCAGCACTAATTCTTCTGAGGCTTGCTGCTGAAGTAAATAATTCAATTCCTTAATTTTCACTGCAGTTGTCTTTGGGTCCTTCGGAGCGACTTGTTCTTCTACTTTTACTTGAGTTTTTTGTTCGGTGTTTAAAGTTTGTCCTTGCTTATGAAAAGTATACAGCTTAGCGCCAAACAAATATTTCACGAAATTCCCTGCACTTGCGTACAGTGGTCGGCCATTTAACTTTCCGAATGTTAGTGCTAAGGCCGGGAAGCCAGTAATAATGCCGGTTACTACAGTTGCGGGAACATTTTTACTGATGCTATAAATAGCAAAGGTAATCACAGCCGCAGCGAACACAATACCAAATTGTTTAAACGTTAAACCGCCAATAATTCGGTCTTCTACATCTGTAAATTGTGGGACAGGAAATTGCATAACTCAATATATTATACCATATTACCATCTGTTAAATCGCATATGGATTAACAGATCAGTAACAAACTCGAACTCACTTTGATTAAGATCACCTGGTAGACCTTTTAACTTCATTTCACCTGCTTTAATGTAACTTTCGTACAATGGACTTTGCTCGATTAACTGCAAAATTGGAAAATAACCATGCTCAGCAATGGTGGTTTTAATAGCATTTACCATTGACTGTAAATCGAAGTTTCGAAGGTCACGAGCAGTTAGATTTTTAAGATCCTCAGGGTGCTCTTGTTTATATGGTGCTGCACTAGTCGATTGCAGTGGTGCTGTATCCTGATTCTGCTCTGGGGTTGATGTTACAATGGCTGGTTCGGCAGTTGGGTCAGATTGAACCGGTGCTACTGACTGACTAGGCTTAGACGGCTGACTAAAATTAGGCGGTGCCATATTACTTGGCACATTTGCGATATGTTTTAATGGTGGTAACGGCGGGATCGGGGGTGCAGGTTTTGCTACCGGTGGTGGTGGAGGTGTGGGTTTAGGAGGTGCAGGAGGAACTGCTTTAGGAACTGGCGCTCGCGGAAGTGGCTTAGGGGTTGGCGGTTGAGGTGGTGGCGCAACAACCACCTCTTCCTTAGCTAAAATTTCCTCTAATTCGCCAAGCTGCTTATCGTTCATCAAATCAAGCAAATTTAACCAATCTCCTTTTTCTTGATCACTAAGGAGTTTGCTGGTTTTAATTTTATTTTGGATCGCTTCAATGCGCTGATGAGTAAACATTTTATTCAGTCTTATTTCGAACTTTTAGCTCGTCTAACTTTTTTTGGATTTGTTTATCTTGATTAATAAGGTCTTGCTCAATGCGATCTGTCTCTTCTTGAATGATGATATTAGTTGCATCTTTAACAACACCTAATTTATCCTTGCGTTTTTTGTTGATTAAATCATGAATTATGGCATTGTCAGAAAGTGGTGAGGGCCTTACTGGAACCACTGGTTTCGGACGAGCATAATGTTGAGGTTCGGAAAGAACTGGGGTTTTGGGAGGGGTTGGTTGTTTCGGAAGAACTGGTTCTGGTTGTGTTATTTTTTCTACTGGCTGATTTTTACCAGCTAATTGCTTTTCATAATGCTCAATTTCCTCCTCTGTCACATAGGGTTGAAATAACCAATTATATAATTTCGCTATTTCTGAAATTACATTTTTGTCTTGAGCTGATAATTTTTTTGCTAATTGACTAGTAGTTAGATAGCGCGCCACATTATATGCCGAGTGATCAACTGTTCCAATTTGATTCTCAACAAAATCTTTCAACCAAATCGCGATTGTATTCGAGCCTCCACCAATAACTTGTTCATTATTTTCTAACGCCTTTCTAAAGGCTAGTACCTCAACATCATCAGAGTTAATAAGGCCTTGATAATAACAATACAGCTTAATATGCATCAAAATATCTGCCAGTTTAATAAACGAGGTGATTCTCGAATTTAACATGCTAGCAACTTCTTTATATGGTATATATCTTATATATTTAACTTCAAGGGGGTCGAATATGTCAGAGAGTTTTGAAGAGATATGCAGAGCTACTGATTTATTGTTTCGAATGTCTAAAATAACAGCTAGTAAAGCTTTATCTGAAATTTCATTTTCTAATTGGATGATATGATTTACCTCTTGCTCAACTTGTTCCTGCTGATTATTTAAGATAAGTTCATACCAGTTTGGTTGTCTAGAAATAATTGTACTAATCAACTCTGCATCATACTCAGAGCCAACAGTAGATAATTGCTGATTTAAAAAACTCAATGACCAACGCCCTAACCGAGGGCACACTGAAAGTAACGCTTTTTTTGCATCTTCTGGCCAATTGCTTTTTGCTAATTTTGTTTCTATTTCAGCGTAGCTAAACATGTGTGTTAATTAGTTTACCTAATTTGATAGATTTGAAACCATTGGTGGCTCTGTAGGAGGAGGCTTAGGCAGATTATCAGCCTTATCTTCTGGTTTCACAACCTTAGTAGAGGCTCTGGCATCGCTCACGCTAACCGATGGTTTATTGCCTAAATTAGTCGCTGCTTTGGCGTTTGTTTGTTTAGTTGATTTAGATTTTACTACTTCTAACACCGATTCATCATCGTTATTTTCAAAATGAATCACTGAATCTGTTCCTGGTTTTGGAGTTGCGCTAGAGTCAAATCCAGAAAGTGGATTTATTTTAGCTGATGGAACAAAATTTGAAGTTCTACTAATTTTTGGTTGTTCGGCATTCTCTTTATTACCAGTTTGTACTACTGAATCGATCTTGGATTGTCCTGATGAATTTTGGAAGTTCGTTGACTGATTATTGTTAAATTTAACAGCTTGGTTGACATTAGCCTGACCCTCATATTGCGCCGCCTTGTTAGGCGACTGATAATTAGACGCTGGGGAAGCTACATTGTTAACTATATTACGAACTACTGTAGTTTTAGGTGCACTTTGCGATTGAACATTTGTTTGGTTTACAGACGCACTAGCAGCAGTTGTGGTGGTAGTTGTAGTGGTTCCGCCGCCTCCAGTGGTAGGATTTCCTCCACCACCGCCAGTTGTTGTGCCGCCAGTACCTCCACCACCGCCAGTACCTCCACCACCGCCAGTACCTCCACCTGTGCCTCCGCCTCCGGTTCCACCACCAGTACCTCCACCACCGCCTGTGCCTCCGCCTGTGCCTCCACCGCCGGTTCCACCACCAGTACCTCCAGTAGTTGTATAACCAAATAAGTTATCGAGGGCTCTTAGCTTTGCACCTGTGAAACTGCCTCTGCTACTAGCATATGCGCTACTTAAAGCATTAAATTTAGATGATACTCGTCGCATACGCTGTTGTATGTCTGGGTCGTTCAAAACTCCGTTGTCAATAGCATTGAATACTCCGACTTGAGTTTTAGTGAACTGGCCTGAGGTTTTATCTATCATAGAATTAATATTAGTCTGCTTCAGGTCATCAATTATATCCATGTCTGTTCGGCGCTTTATTTGTTTGCTTAGCCAATCTTGTTGGTCAGTTGCTTGTGCAAATTCCCCTGTTGCTCGATTTACCTCTCGTGTTCGATATTTATTAGTAGAAGGATCATAAACAGTATTACCACTATAATGAGAAGCGCCTTTATCTTTAGCTGCTTGCCTATCAAAATTACGAAGCATAGCATCACGCTCGTCGTTAGAGAAACCTAGTCTTTGTTGTAAATCATTCACTGCTAAATTAAGGCCTTGGGCATTATTTGCATAGGTGTTACCAGTTAACGCGTTAGCAGAATCAAGAATCTCATCAAAATTCCCCGTCTTTGCCAATTGCAACATAGCTTCACCTGCACCCTGCCTGTCACCATCTTTGGCACTCTTGGTTAGAATACTTTGCAATGAAGCTGGATCTTCATCAGCTAAGCCTTTATCTTTAATGCCATCCCAATATTTCTTCAATACATTGTCTTTGCTTTTTGATCCTGCCAATGAAGACAAGCGCCTTGCCTCACGGTCTTCTCGCTCTTTCTTAGGATCATCTAACTGAGCCTTTTTTAGGGCTTTACCAAAATCTAAAGGCTTTGAGGCAGCTGTTATTGCCTTGGCAAAAGTTTCCCAACCTGGTTTACCAGTTTTTTCGGCTGCAGTCGCAGCTTTGTCTACGGCGTAATCTTTAGCCATTCCAGCCCACTGGGCAGGTTTTTTAAACGTATTCTTAAATCCTTTCTGGGCAAATTCGGTTATTTTTTTAGCTCCAAAAGTACCTGAACTCATCGCAAACTTCATGCCCGCAAACAGTACGACGATAACGAAGAAGTGAGAGATAAAGGTAAGAATATTTACCACTAAATCAGCAGACAATGATCCGTCACTAAATGCTTTGAACAAGCCCTGATTCTGATTCCCCGCAAACGCCGTGGCCATTAGTGCCGCTATGTTAAGGAAAAAGGCTAGTACAGGCGTAATCATTGCGTATTTAAGAAATTCATCCCACCAACGTTTAGCATAGGACTTGGTCTCGTCCATAACATAGCCAACATAGGCGATCGGAGAAACCATATACAAAATCCATAATACAACAAGTCGGACTAACAAGAATGCGGCTAAAGCCACAAAAGACCAAAAAGCAGCTACAGCAAGCATTAACAGCACCAAAGGCTTAATAGTGTCAGCCAACGCTAACTGAGCGACTTCACCTGTAACTCCACCGCCAGCAGCTTGACCACCAGAAGTATTTAATACTTCAGCACGAAATATTTTCATTGGCTCAACCATTAGTTTGGCCCCTAGTGCTTCTATTACCTTAGATTCTTTAGGTAAGAATTGCGATTGTACTGTGTCAGCAATTCCGACTATACCTTGGGCAATTACCAAACTAAAGTTGACCAACAAGGCCATAATTACTAACCGCAAAATAAAACTTCGTGCAGTACTAGAATCCGATTGCTGGAACAATATACGCAGCCCCACTACCAACAGTGCGACTATAAAGAAGATGTTTGATAGGTTACGTAGGATTAACCAACCTGGGTAAATAATGTTAACGAAAGCATCTTCATATGGCCTGACTGAAAGCAAAGCTTTTATTACTGGCACTAATATGTAAGCAAAAATCCAGTAAATCCATTCCTGCAACTTCATAACCAGAATAGAAATTACCCGAGTGATGAATCCGTAGAGGCTTTGGGAAACTGCATTATTAGAATCAGTTTCTGATGAGGATATTACCGCATCAACCTGTTTACCAATTTTATATCGAGAATTTTCGGGAGTACAAAACGCTTCATTACCAGCGTTCTCCGCTTTGCAAGCCGCAATAATGTCTTCCTCTTTTTCAAAAATTTCTATTGTTGTTACTTGCGGGTTGCGACCAATAAGATACGCAGCAAACCCTCCACGAGAAGTTACTACCCAAATCCCAGGTATTGGTAAGTTGGGCTGAGCCCACACCACAGGAATAACATATATCTTCTCTGTACCTAAAGCCTTGCCTCCTTGGGCAGTCATTGAAGCATATTTAGATTTATTCCATCCAGCGGTTTTTAAAACTGGGTTAAATTTTTCATCTGATACTGTTCCTTTGGTTGTAGTACTAGGAGCGCCTTTATCTCCATTGCTATTTCCCCATTCGTTACTGTAAAGCGTAGCGCAACCCTCACTAATCATACTAGCTTGGCAAGCATTATTTGCATCAAACTTACTTGCCCCGCTAGCAAAATATAAAGTAGTGTATCGATACCTCGGATCTAATTGTATGTAAGAATAATCCGCTCGCTCTGTTAATGCTAAACTTTGTCCTGGAGATAATTTTGGCCCCCCTGGAGCCCAATCAAGTAAAATTGCATCCAAGCCGTTGGTGGTGCCAAAATTCATATCTCCATCTGTTTTCGCAAGACGGTATTTATCTCTTAAACCTTCGCCATTTTGTCCCTTAACAAACTGTAGCTTAATACTCGACGCAGGCACTGATTTAGTTTGATCTAAGAGAAAATCTTTATTAAAGTCTAAGGCCTTTTTTCCAGATGGAAGACTTGTGTTAGTTGGCTGTTGGTTTGTAGTCTCAATCGATATGTCCTTAGGATAAGTAGCATATCCTAACCAAGTACTTTGAGTTGTTTTTTTATGAAGATACGTATATAAACATGCTGTGCCATCAGGAGCAGGAATTGTATTCCCTTGAAACATACTGTTAACAGTAATGTTGTCAATACGGGCATGGAAATTACTACCAGCCTCATCAAATGTTAAAGGAAAAGAGCGTTGATAATTATAATTTTGTGATGGTTTACAACCTATCCATCCACTACCATACAAAAACGGCGATATAGCATAACTTTCAGAGCCATTTGCTTTACAAGCTCTAACCTCATCAGGTGTTAAATTAATCTTTATATATATACTGAAAGGTTGACTCTGGCTAAATTTATCGTGACTGAGATAAATCAACGCATTGTTAGTCCCAGTAACCAAATTAGAATTATTTATCCGAATAGAACATTCTGGTTCAGCTGCTTGGGCACTGGTTGCAAAAATAGGTAAAAAGCCTAGTAAAATAGTGGCTACTAGGCTAAAAAATATGAAATTTTTTATTTGTTTCTTAAACACGAAAAGTTTATTGAAAAGCGATTCAAAGTCTGAAATTCTTATGATTATTATACCACATAGACCACTCAAAAACCAAACCGATCAACACCGAACTTGGGGATTAAAAAAACCGCCCTGTGGGGCAGCTTTTTTTGTATGTATATATGTGAATTTTTAAAGATTTTACCGCAAACTAAGTTCTGGCCCTCTAGGCAACACTATAGAAAGCCCTTGTACCGCTCTTACCCCAAAAGATTCCTGCCATGTTCCAATTTCTCTACCATCCCCATTTGCAACACGCTCATAGAATGTAGCATCCAAACGGAATGGTGATGCTGGAGCAGTGAATGGGAACTGAACAATATTAGATTGGATTTCCGCTGGAGTTAAGTCTCTAGCGAAACCACCAGTGGCACCAGCAAATTGAATAGCTATGCTATATGGCTTTGGAGTAATTTTAGAGAACTCTACAAAAATAGTGTATTGCTGTCCAGTAACTAAATCAGTGGTGCGGGTATTACTACCACTTGCAACTGCATAGATAGTCGGATAGCTAGTAGGTGCAGGGGGGGTTGTTCCACCTGGCGAAGGAGGAGTTGGTTGTGGATTTGGAGTTGTACCAGTGCCTGGGTTTAAACCACCAAGCGCAGAATTTAAGCCAGCAGTTCCTGCTTCCTTCAACACTTGCGAAGTAGATTTACCGCCTGTCAAAATATTTGTTAAGAAGTTGGAAGTGAAGTCAGCCAAGAAACTTGCATAGAATGGTAGATTATCGTTCTTTAACTGACTGCCTTGATCAATATGTTGCTTCAAGAAATTGTTAATACTTGTAGAAACAAAGTTAGCCGGCGAAACAATCGCCTCACAAATATCTATAATCGCACTGTCAGATTGTTTTTCTAACTGCTTTAAATTTGCAGTAGCTTGATCAAGTGCCTGTAGAGCTTTATTATATTCTTCTTGTGTGGTGCGTGGTGGAGTTACGCTTAGTGCATTCTTCAACTTTGCCACAGTTTCCATAGCAACAGTCTTTTCTTTAGCCGCTTTGTCAAAACGGGCATCAATTTCTTTCTGCACTGCTAAGCTGCCTTTACAATCGCGCGGTGGAGCAAATCCATTTCCTTGAGAAATTTCTGCCGTGGCACTTGCACGGCCACTACTAGCTGCTGCCTGAGCCTGCCCAATGCCTTGATCAAAATGATAGTTTGGATTAGCATCTTTAGATCCATAAGCAGCTAAACAATTCATATATGAGGTTAGGTCTTGGTTAAAACTCGGGGTAGCGGTTACGCCACAGGCAGCCCCTAAATACTCTTGGGCTTTGGAAGTTGCAAAAGCCTGGGCAGTCTTAACCCGTTCTGGTAAGGCATCGGATTGAAGCAAGGACCGGACAATCATTTGCTGGCGAGCATCGCCTTGAAAATTTTCATTAATGTATTTCATGCTGTATACCTGACTGGCTACAGCATCCCCATATTTTAAATAATCACTAATCTTATACTTGTCTACCATTTTATTGACCATGGTAGTGGTTAAATTCTTGTTGAGGTTTAAAATTATCCTAACCATTACTGCTTTCAGCACATCTTTCCAGCTAGCTGAGGCGCGAGCATTCATATCGTCCACGCGTTTGCTTAAGACATCTCGCAGACCGCTAAAAGTTTGTTGTTCGCGATCTAGATCCTCACTGCCTTTTAAATGAGTTGAATTTGCATCAATCAACAGCTTTACATAAGTGTCAACGCAGAAGAAAGCATCTTTCAAATTTTTAGCTTGAGTAGTATTTAATACTGCTTCAATTTCGCTGCCACCAATTAGTCCAAAGTTAGTCGATCCGAGTGATTGTAAAAATGCAGCTTGCCCCAAGCTAGAAATTTTTTCTATTTTATCTACACATTCCACAGATACCTGGCCCAGCTTTTTACGCACACCAGCAATAACATCTGATACTTGATTTATACCTCCAAACTTAGACCCTTTAGTGCCATTTATACCTTCGCTAACTGCATCGATTTTAGCATGAGTATCTAAATCCTCAACCGGAACTGGGCCGACACCTCCAACTTGCGCAAACACTAAACCAACTGGCAGCAAAGAAGAAATACCAACTACAACTATTAACGCACTAATTTTTATTTTTTGGAAACTCATTATAGCTCTAGTGAATATTGCTGATTAACTTCTTGACGTAATGATTCAACCTTTTCGCTGTAACTGAGCATAGCCTTAGTTAGCAAGGGCATATCTGCCTCTGACTTCTCGCCCGCATAAATTTTGGTAATATTCATTAACACGGAATAATAAACCATTTTACTCTTGTGTAGCTTTTGCATACTTGGCGGCACAACTACGTTACCCATTTTGGTTACTACCCAATTCCATCCATTAGCAGAATCACGCAACAAATTTTTGTCAGTAGAATTTAAAGCGGCAAGCAAAGCTGTAATATTGCCATCACGTTCAATGTTCTGCGACCAACGTACATACTGATCGCGCAATACCTCCGATTCTGCAGCGGTTGCATTAACTTTTAACTGTGCGTCAATCTCTGGTAAAAGTAATTGGTCAGCATCAGGAATTTCTCCTATACCAATTGCTTCTCCTAAAACTTTGCCATCAATTTGATTTCGATCTAATAAGGCTAGCTGTTCTTCCTCAGCCTGAGACACTGACGAGTCTGCTAAGTTACCATACTGAGCGTTAGATTCAGCTAAGGCATCTTCGTAGGTTATCATCTTAACTTCATCATCCGCGCTAGCAAACAAAGTGGTAATACTCATACTGCTTTGTGCATACATCAACACAGCAAAAAGCGCCACCGCAACAGTTAGTAGCTGCACGTGACCTGCGCCGAAACCCATAGCTTGCAATTTTGTTTTAGCGTTCATGTTTTAACTTAAATTAAGAAGTGCCTTCATAAAATAAATTGTAAAGCGGATACGGTAGTGGTACTGGTGGAACAATCTGAATCAAGCAAGGAGGATTAGGTACTACGCTAACATTTCCTAATACAAATACTCCGGGAATCATAGTATTACCGTTATCAAATGTAGTAGTACCAAAATCTGTAACAGCATAGGTAGTGCCACTATAATAATCCATTACCCAAATATGCTCAGGGCAATTACCAATGGCTGGAACATAAGCTGTATTTAGACCTCCGAAATATACTGCGTTAGCTATGCGAGGAGCTGATTCAACAACAAATAAGCCAAGGCCTAAAAAAGCAGTGACTATAGCTAAAACTAAAGCAATTTTTTTATTATTTTCCATTTATTCAATTGTTTTTTTATTTTTGTTTCCGAAAAAACTTAACTTGTACTATAATTATAGCAGAATTAACGAAAAAAAGCAAGTCCTCTGCGGCTATTACAACTCTCATGAAAACGAAACATAAATTTAACACTGCTACCCTATTCCTAACACTGTTAACTGTTGTTTTTTTAGCCGCTAGTTGCGGAAATAATGATAATAATTTATCGCGGCCAGATAAAACTTCCGAAACACCTACCAATAATTCAGAGCAACTAAGTCAACAACCTACTCCACCAACTGACAATGGCGAAGTTGCCGGGGATGTAATTGTTAACCCCACAAAAAAAATTCAGATAAACAATATCGAAGTCGAAGTTGAACTTGCAGACACCGATGCAGCGCGCAGCCAAGGTTTGTCTGACCGCGCTAATTTAGATGATGGCAGAGGAATGTTATTTGATTTCACTAAAGAAGATTTTAAAAAGCCTGGTTTCTGGATGAAAGACATGCTTATTAGCATTGACATAATTTGGATTAAAGACGGTAAGGTGGTAGCGCTTACACCCAACGCGCCACTGCCTCCAGAAGAAGGCGAACTTCCGGTATACTATCCCCCGGTAGAAATTAGTCACGTACTCGAAGTTCCCGCTGGATGGTCTGCAAAAAATAACATCACTGCGGGCAGTGATGTTAAGCTCTAAATATTTTAGCGTTACAAATCTAAATTGTCTGACAAACTCAGCCACTGTTCAATGCTCAGCTGCTGTGGACGAATAGTTGGATCAATTTTCAATTGAGTAAGCACAGCCGATACAACATCTTTTGGCAACTGCAAATTATTCGTCAGAGTATTATGCAGTTGTTTTCTTTTTCCGGAAAAACAAGCGCGTAGAATTCGGAATAACTTTTTTTCATCTTTAACTTCGTATTTAGATTTTTTTGCAATCGCAATATGAATGACTGCGCTATCTACTTTTGGTGCAGGGTAAAACTTATGCGATGGCACCACCGCGACAACTTTTGCTTCAGCATACAGCTGCACTGAAATGGCTAACAAATTTAAATCACCTGGCTTTGCGCAAATATTATACGCAACTTCCTTTTGCATAAGCAAAGTCATACTTTCTGGTTTATGGGTTGCGTGTAAAAATAGCTGAACTATTTTACCAGTCACATAGTACGGAATATTAGCAACGACTTTGTAACTAACATCTTTTAACCGCTCTGCAAAATTAAATTTCAAGACATCGGTTACTTCGTAAGAAAACTGTTGAGTCCCTTTTGGGTTGTGCTCTTTGTCTAAAGTTTTCAGCACGTTTAAAAATTGCGGGTCTTTCTCGATCGATAGCACCTTGGCCCCATGCTGGAGCAACCGTTCAGTCAAATTACCGATTCCAGGACCAACTTCCAAAACTTGATCCCCTCTCTTCACTCCGGCTTCATCTATCATATCTTCCAAGATAGTTTCATCCATGAGAAAATTCTGACCATAAGTCTTGTTCGGACTTAGTTTATAGTGCTTCAGTAAATTTTGTAGGGTTTCTATTGTCATAGGCTAAAATTTCGTAGGTTAGAATGGTTCGTAAATATTGTCTGAGTCGCCGGAGAATAGTTGCGCCGCGTTCCCGCGCAAAGCAATTGCTTCCATAGGCAGCGCGCGAAGCACGCGCGAGGGTGGATTGCTCTGAAAGCTGCCGTACATTTGACGGGACCCAGCATAGAGTAAAAACAATTGCTTACGAGCGCGCGTCAACCCTACATAGGCTAGACGAATTTCTTCGGCTAATTCTTTTGGATCCATCAAAGTATTTGAGTGAGGTAGCAAACCTTCTTCTAAGCCAATAAAGAAAACAACATCAAACTCCAAACCCTTTGCGGCATGCAACGTCATTAAGGTCACGCTATTCTTTTCGTTCTCGATGTTATCTATATCTGTAATAAGAGCGACTTCTTCCAAAAAGTCTACCACGCCTTCTTGCCACGGCAGATGGTCAAACTTCGCAGTTACGCTCGACAGTTCCTTTATGTTCTCTACCCGGGCGTCTCCCATGTCAGTACCATCGCGCAAGTAATCTTCCATGCGCGTGGTTTTAATTATTACCCGCAGCAAGTCGGACAACGTGGCGTCTTCTCGTAAAGCCATAGCAACAGCAATATTGTCATAAAAATTAATTAACGCTTGTGACTGCTTCGGAGGCAATGGGATTTGATTCAACACTGCCATAAATTCCTGTGGCTGTTCTGTGGCTGGTCGGTCAAAAATAAAGTTCTTTATTATAGAGAAAGATTTATCGCCAATGCCTCGCGCCGGCACATTGACCACACGAGCCAAACTAACCAAATCTTTTGGGTTCAATACCAAGCGAACATAGGCTAATACATCTTTTATTTCCTTACGTTCATAGAACTTTACTCCGCCTACAATTTGGTACGGAATTCCAGCCTCTATTAACACTTCTTCCATCTGTCGTGACTGGGCATGGGTACGATACAAAACTGCGAACTGATTCAATGGCCCGTGGTCATCTGGCAGTTGCGGCACATTGACACCAAACCTCTGACCCAGGCTACGGCCCCGAGCACGCTGTGCGTTTAGAAACTGATCTAATATTGAGAAAGGTTTATCTGTTTCCTGAGAAAAGTCATCGCTAAACTCACTGTCATCTTGGCCAGTTTCTTGTTCGTAAGTAAGCTCGTTCTCGCCTTCAATTTTTGGACGAGCCAGACTAACAATTTTTTGAGCCACGTACACAGCCTCTGCTCGGCCATCAAAAACTTCTTCAACAATAACCTTATCGCCGTCGCTGTTCTCTGTCCACAAGGTTTTTGGTTTCTGGTCTGTGTTTAATTCAATTACTTTTTGAGCAGCAGCTAAAATATTTTTGCTTGAACGATAATTTTGTTCTAGCTTAATAACCAAACTATCGGCAAAATCTTTTTCAAAATTTAAAATATTAGCAATATTACTGCCACGAAAACCGTAAATACTTTGGGCATCATCGCCAACTACAAATAAATTCCGATTCTTTGCCAACATGTGTAAGAACATATACTGCGCTTGGTTGGTATCTTGGTATTCATCAACAAGAATATACTGCCACTGATTTGTATACTTCCGCAATACCTCTGGAAAAGCTTCGAACAGCTTAATTGGCAACATTAGGAGGTCATCAAAATCTACACTGTTTTGCTTGTATATAAAATTCTGGTAGCTCGCATAAACTTGTTGAACCATACCATGCATAAATCCTTCCAAACCAACATTGAGTTCATTTGGAGTTTGGAGTAAATTCTTGGCACTAGAAATGTAAGCCCGAAACAGAGTAGGTGCGTACTGTTTAGGAATATCTAATTCTTTGCAGATATCGCGAATGACCTTAAGTTGGTCTTCTGAGTCTAAAATTGTGAAAGCCGCAGTATATCCAAGTCGGGAAATTTGCTGGCGCAGTAGACGCGCGCCAATTGAGTGAAATGTTCCCAAAGTTGGCTGACCGCCATCAGTGGCTGACTGCGACCGAGTAGAGCCTAAAATCTTCATCACCCGAGTTTGCATTTCCTTAGCTGCTTTGTTGGTAAAAGTTACGGCCAAGATATTATTAGCCGGGACAAGACCTTGCTCTATTAAATAGGCAATACGGTAAGTCAAAACCCGTGTTT
>CAZYSI010000016.1:17268-19035 GCA_964650345.1 uncultured Candidatus Saccharibacteria bacterium
ACCGGCCCCAACGGGGCGGTTACGGCTTCACGCTGCTTATCATTTAAAATACTTAAGTCCATCTATATTTAGTATAGCATTGTGTATGGAGGCGAATGAAGAAAAAATGGCATGGACCAACGACTAGTAACTAACATCAATTAAGCGCATAATTATGCGGAGTTTACAAAAAATATGGCTTAAACTAGAGGCCAATTTCAACTATCCACTGCCAAATCTTGAATCTTCTAACTGCGCTTGGTACACTCATAGAGGTAATTTCAATTTCATATTTCAATCATTTTAAATAACCGAATTTTTGGTGGTATTAGGTGGGATGCAGTCACGAAAGTTACTGGTAAATACCGATCAAAGAAACGGTTTTCGCTTATTTTCAGCGAGAAAGACCCTGTATCTTATCTCAAAAACACATTGTTAAGTATATTGCCCGTAAAGCAAAAACCTATTATTTTATAGGTCAGTATTTTGTTAAAAAAGGATTATCACAAATCATCAAACGCTTGCCATTGATCTCTCAATGGTACACCAAGCACTTCCCTGCCGTTCGGCTCAACCATTCCATGAGCCCACTTGAATACAGCCTCAATTTCTCTAGTGAGATTTTAGTGGCTATTTTTGTAGTCGTAATTGCTGTGCTTAACATCATTATATTCAACCCTTTTAAAGCTGATTATAGCCATCAAGATAAAAGCTTAGCCGCTGGCTTACTAGCCCACCATACTGGTTTAAACAACCAATTAGCTATTAAGCACAACATGGTCAGCACCACTGTGAGCGACAACAATGGCTTCATTAGCCAAGCCTTTGCTAATAATGATTCTGGTATGGTTCTGGGCGCTACCGATACTATTGAAAATGAAATTTCTGAAGATGGCATTGAAGACAACGGTATTAACAAAGCTAGCCCAGACACTATTCAAAAGCTAATCAACCAACAGGTTCAAATTTACGAAACTAAGCCTTTCGATACAGTTTACACAGTTGCAGCAGATTTCAATGTTACTCCAAAAACTATCCGCGAAACTAACGGTCTTTCTAATAATGCTCTAAAGGCTGGTTGGTTCCTAGTTATTCCTCCAGTAGATGGAATTGTACTTGAAATCACTAATCCAGACTTAAGCGTTGATGATGTCGCTACTAAATACCGAGCTGACTTAGAAAAAGTTGTATCTTACAATGGTCTAGAGGGTCCTGATTCAGAACTTTCTGTTGGCGACTATCTAATTATTCCTGGCGGCGTTCTACCTGAACCACCAAAGCCAGCAAATGCTCCAACTACGACTACTAATAAATCTAAAGCTGGTAAGCCGTCTGTACCAAAAGCTAATTTCGTTGGTAGCAACAAGTTTGCTGGTGGTCACTGTACCGCTTATGTAGCTTCTAAAGTAAAAGTATATTGGCGAGGTAATGCTAGCGCATGGGCTAGCAACGCTCGTCGCGCTGGAGCAACTGTAGATCGTAATCCAGTTCCTGGAGCAATTATCCAAACCAATGAAAGCCGCTGGGGCCACGTAGGTTATATTGAATCAGTTAATGGTTCTAAGGTAACCTTTAGTGAATGGAACTACGCTGGCTTGTACGTCCGCACCGTTCGAACATTAGACATGAGCGATCCAAAGGTGAAAGCTATTATTCACCCATAACCACTAAACTATATTGATTACTAAAACCCCGCAAAAAGCGGGGTTTTAGTTATTTGACAGATTTAAATGAAAGGAATATGATTATCTAGCACCACCTATACTGACAATTGGTCGGGAAGGCACC
>CAZYSI010000016.1:19045-20242 GCA_964650345.1 uncultured Candidatus Saccharibacteria bacterium
ACGGAGGAAAGTGTTAGCGGAGTCTCAGGCTACAAAAAAGTGATAAAGTGAGTCAGTCCAATGGACACACAAAACCAAACCTTTAGGTGAGGAACCGAACTCATTTCTATCAAGACTTTTTGCCTGATAACCAAAGCAAACTACTCCAATCTAAATACAATAACCCGAGGTGCGCCATAAACGCACCTCTTTTTTATAAATTTTCTTAATAATGCGCGGCTACTGAGCCACGACCCGACCCTTACCTTCACCAGGTAGGTTGTCAGTGCTCACCTCTTGAGAAGTAAGGGAAATGTTTTGCTCAGTAAAGGTATCTTTTGCTGTAAATGAAATTGTCTTTAACAGTGCAATAGACTGTCCTACCTGATTACCAGACGGTGTAATATTGACATTAAACTTCAAAGTTCTTAGTGGTGCAGCGCTGCCGCTGTGTGCTGAAAGCTGCCCCACTACCCAAGTCAACTTACCCGTAGCAGAATCATATTTCACTGCTGCTGACTCAGCAGGCGAAATTGAAGCTTTATCTAAAGTTACGCCCAAAGGAATATACCCAACCAATACTCCTTCACGGTAATCGTTGCTCGCATTACGCAAAGAAACATTAACCTGCAAAGTTGTGGTTGAACCAACTTTTGGAGGAGTCGGTCCAGAAATAGCGGTCACAGAACGTTCAACACTTGAAGGACTGCTGACTTTCAAAGTTACATCATTACCAGCTAAGAAAGTGCGGTTTTCATTCGATTTTATTCGCGTTTTCGCTACTACAGTAATATTTTCTGAATTATCTCGCACAGCTGGGTTTTTTAATTGAATTGAGAATTGGAAAGTACCAGATTCATTTGGGTTCAAACGCTCCAACTTAGGAACCGATGATGCGTTCCAAGTAATAGTATTACCTTCTATAAGGCCACCTTCGGCGCGAGTGTTAAGCATGTCAACTGCTTTAGAATCAATGTCCACGACTACGTTTATCCCAGTAGCAGTAACCTCGTTATTGTTTTGGAATTTTAATTCGTATTGTAAGTTATCACCAGGTTTTACCACTGCAGTTGGATTATCATTTACCAAGCGTAGCTCAGCACTTAGCGGCTGAGACTCAATGGTAGTCATGTATGTTGTGCTACTTTGGGTAAAGAAAGAACCAGTTTCATCTAAGGCTAGGAACTCAACTTTAAACACCACAGACTGTCCAGCTCT
>CAZYSI010000017.1:0-8410 GCA_964650345.1 uncultured Candidatus Saccharibacteria bacterium
TAAAAGAAAATTTCAGTGAATAAAAGAGCAATTGCCATTCTAGGCGCAATCTTTATTTTAATTGTCGGAACTTTAGGGTTCTTAATTTTCCGAAGGAATAGTTCAGAGGATGAAATTCCAACTCCTGCACCAATTGTTGAGGAGACTCCTCCTGAGTCAGAGCCAGAGCCAGAGTCGACACCAAAGGCTGTTCGTTTAACAGACGAGCCAGTCGTTTCCCCGATTTTGTTCTTTCAGGGTAATGGGATTTCCTATTTCAACAGTCAAGGGCAGCTGTTCCAAACCGATTTACAAATTTCTGATGGCACTGCTTTGCTTAGTGGTAAAAGGGAGCTGTCTATTGCGCTAAAATCTAATATTTCAAAAATCCATTGGCCTTTGAATGGTAATAACTTCATTGCAGAATTCAATAGTGCTAACCGACCGACATGGAGTGTTTACGAAACCTCTAAAGCTAAGTACACCGATTTACCGTCACAAGTGTATAGTTTTAGTTGGTTGCCAACTGGCGATAGAATTGTGTATGTCTGGATAGATGCCGCTGGTAAGGCCACTTTGAATGTAGCTAATGCAGACACTAGCGCTTATCAAAAAATTGCTGATTTATTTCAACCAGATAACGTAGTCTATGCTTCACCAGATGGTCAGAACATAGCTTTTCACCGCACACAAAATAACGATGTAACAACCAATGTTATTAATATAGTTTCCATTGATGGTAAGAAGTTTACCGGAATAGTAAAGGATGGTTATAACAGCGGTGTGTTATGGAGTCCAGACAGTCGAAAATTCTTGTTTGGCAAGCGGGACAGTGGCGCTCAAGAATTCAGTTTATGGGTGGCAGATATTACCACCGGAGAAATTCGTAGTTTAGGCGTGCAGGGCGCGGTTTCTAAGGCAGTTTGGTCTCGCGATAGTCTGTCGGTTTATGCAGGAGTACCAAATACTGGTATCGCTGGTCAAGGGTTAACTCAAGACACTATTTTCAAAGTTGACGTTGGTTCTGGTCAACAGCAGCAATATGATCCTGGTCTGCCAGTAGATGCGCGAGATATGTTCCTGAGCAGCGATCAATCATTGTTGTTCTTCCTTAATGCCCAGGACAATTCTATATATTACATATCGGTTAAATAAATTATTAAATAATATTATATGGCAGCTGAAAATTTTCGCCAATTTATAGAACTTACCTTGCACCCTATGGGCTTGCTCATTGCGGTTGGTTTAGTTCATATGCTAGTTTTGGAGTACACTCACATGCATAAGTTGTATAAAGATAACATGCATGGCTCAATTGACTGGAAAGGTGTATTTAACGCTTTACGCCCTCGGCTACAATACCTAGTAGGCGGTATTATCGTAACAATTAGCGCGTATATAATAACGCAAGTGCTGTATCGACAATTTGGAGCTATAAATCTAGAGGCAGAAGGGTTGAATATGCTGGCTTCAACTCAGTATCAAGCAACAGGCTTTACATTGGCTGTAGCTATGTACGTACTTTGTGGGTATTCCTTAATAGTTTCTGCAGGTAACCGTTGGTTTATTGGACTGTCTAAGTTGTTCGCCCTAATTGGAGCATTAATAATTTTTGCTTTAACAGCTGGAGTTTACCTGCCGCTAGGTGCAATGGCTTAAATTGAATTACTAAAATACAGGGCAGGCTAGCCCTGTTTTTTATTTTAGTTTTATCAAAATTTTATATAGTCTTGATGTTCGCCCTGATATGATATATCTTGAATAAGTATAAGAAAAAGATTATGTCTGGAATTAAAAAACAATTTATTTGCACTAATTGTGGCAAGACTACTCCTAAGTGGCAGGGTCGATGTGATCAATGTGGTGAATGGAATACCCTAGCCGAGCAGTTGGTTAAGGGAGCTGGGCCTTCAGGGAGCAGTATAAGCGGCAAGGCTGCAGCTGGCCAGGTTCAAGTGCTTTCCGAGGTGTCCGGTAAGGACAGGGCGCGTTTTTCATCTGGCATTGCAGAGTTTGATGAAGTTCTTGGCGGTGGGATAGTTCCTGGCAGTTTGGTGCTGCTCGGCGGTGACCCTGGAATTGGTAAATCAACCCTGGCTTTACAACTGGCAAATAATATCGCTTCAGGTGTATTGTATGTTTCTGGTGAAGAATCTGCTCAGCAAATAAAACTACGCAGCAGTCGGCTTTCTGTTAGCGCGGACATTTCTATTTTAACAGAGACAGATTTAGATGTGGTGATCTCAGCGATTGCCGCAACAAGCCCAAAAGTAGCGATTATCGATTCCATTCAGACTTTAAATTCTCAATCTGTGAATGGGGTGGTTGGCGGTGTGTCGCAGCTTTCTTTTGTAACCAATTCCCTTATGCGTTTAGCAAAGGAACAGCATATAGCGATTATACTAATTGGACACGTGACTAAGGAGGGAATGTTGGCTGGCCCAAAAACAATTGAACATATGGTCGATGTAGTGTTATACCTGGAAGGTGATCGTTACAGCAGTTTCCGCATGCTGCGCACCAGTAAAAACCGGTTTGGTAGTGTAGGGGAAGTCGGCATTTTCGATATGCAAGAAAGTGGTTTGATTGAAGTCCCCAATCCATCCGCTATGTTTTTAGAGCATCGGGATCAGCCGCTGCCAGGTAGCTGTGTTACTGCTACGCTCGAAGGTAATAAAGTGTTATTAGTGGAAATCCAGGCTTTGACTAACACTACTACTCTGAGTTACCCTAGGCGCGTTGCTTCAGGATTCGATGTTAACCGCCTTCAGCTGCTTATTGCTATTATGCAAAAATCTCTTGGCCTGAATTTGTCTAACCAGGATGTATATGTAAATGTAGCCGGCGGATTTAAAATTAACGAGCGCGCTGCAGATTTACCTGTGGTTATGGCGATTCTATCGTCTTTCTATGGCAAAGCCTTGCCAGCAGGAAGTATTGCTTTTGGTGAGGTTGGATTATTGGGCGAAGTGCGCAATGTATCTAACATAGATAAGCGCACAAAAGAAGCTAAGAAACTTGGTTTCAGTAAATTAGTTACATCAAAAGAAACAAAAACCCTAAGAGCTCTCAAAATCCAGTAGATACTCTTGCGCCCTTTGCACTAGCTCGGGCGCTGTTTTTTTAAGCTTGGGGTCGTTCTTTATAAGTTCTCTGGCTACTTCTTGGCTTACGCTTAGAGCCTTAGTGGTAAAGAATTCAGGGAAACGGAATAAAAAGCCGCTTTGTTGTTTGCCGAATAAATCACCAAAACCACGTTCTTTAAAGTCAAGTTCAGCTAAAACAAAGCCATCGTTGGTTTTGGTTAAAGCTTGTAGTCGGTTTAGATCTTGGTGACTGGCTTCAGTTGTGAATAAAAAGCAGTAGGAGTCTATGGTGCTACGACCAATACGTCCGCGCAGTTGATGCAGTTGGGCTAATCCAAATCGTTCGCTGCCCTCAATTATCATTACTGTGGCGTTAGGAATATCTATTCCAATTTCAATTACGGAAGTACTTACTAAGACATCAATTTTCCCTGCAGAAAAGTCGGCCATAATTTTATCTTTATCTGCGCCTTTCATTTTCCCGTAGAGTAATTCAAGTTTAAGTTCTGGGAATATTTCGGATTGCAAGCGAAAAAACTCTTTTTTTACTGATCTCACCTCAGAGGCATTATTGTCTTCCACGCGTGGAGTTACTACAAACGCCTGCCTACCACTAGCAACCTCTGCTTTAATAAATTCATAGGCTGTTTGCCGTTGGTTTTCAGCTATAATTTTGGTTTTAACTGGTTTGCGATTCGGTAGTTGTTCTAAAGTAGAGACTTTTAGATCTGCATACATAGCCATTGCTAGGGTTCGAGGGATTGGCGTTGCTGACATGCTTAGTAAGTGTGGTGGTTTGGATTTGTTTGCCAGTAAATGTCCGCGCTGGCCAACACCAAAGCGATGTTGCTCATCTACAATTAACAACCCTAAGTTGTTAAAGGGAATTTTTTGTTGCAGTAAAGCGTGGGTACCAATATAAATTTTTGACTCGGTACCTACCGTTTTAAAGTTGCGAGTAACTAAAGCTACGCCAGCGTTAGTCCCCAGTAGTTTGGTAAATGTTTCGTAGTGTTGTTTAGCAAGAATTTCAGTCGGGGCTAATAGTACTACTTCGTAACCCTGCCCTACTACTTGTAGCGCAGCAATAATAGCCACTATTGTTTTACCGCTACCAACATCGCCTTGTAGTAGGCGATTCATTGGTGTGCCGGTTTCCATGTCTTGTAAGATGTCCCAAGCTGCTCGTTTTTGCGAAGCAGTGAGAGTAAAGGATAGGGTAGTTAAAAAGGTTTTTATTGCTGCTGTGTTAGCCTTTATTTTTATCCCTTTTTGTTTACTCAATGCCAGTTTACGAATTTCAAAGGCCAGTTGTTGTGGGAGAATGTCATCTACCGCAATGCGCATTTTTGCTGTGAGGATTTGATCTTCAGTTTCGGGAAAATGTAGCGCTTGCACGGCTTTAGCCAGCGGTGGTAGCTCTAGTTTTGTCGTATCGAAGTACTCAGGTAATTCGTCAGCGGTTTCTAGGCAAGACCGTATTATTCGTCTGAGTGTGCGTAAGGGGATTAAATCTGGTCGGGGATAGACTGGCACCAATCGTCCTGTGTGTAGGGTTCCTAGTTCCTCGTCTTTGCTGTTGGAAATTTTTTCATAGCTAGGGTTAGTTAGCTGGAGTTGTTTGTATTTACTAACTTTGCCTGAGACAATTAATTCTTCTCCAACCGCAAGCTGTTTCGCAATATAGCTTTGGTTAAACCAAATTGCCTTTATGGTTCCCGTGCCGTCTTCCAGAGTTGCTTCAGCGTAACTCATACGTCCTCGAAAACCAAAGTTAGAACGGACATTTTTTACCCGACCTACAATAGTTACAGTTTCTCCTTCTTCAGCTTGGGAAATATTAACTTTTTTGCGGTAGTCTATGTATCGTTTTGGGAAGAAATATAGCAAGTCAGCAACGGTTTCTATTCCAATATTACGAAAAGCCTTAGTGAGCGCTGGGCCCACTAAGGGTAATTCGTTTACTAAAGTTTTAGGCGTAAAAGTTTTCATAATGGTGCTCCCGGCAGGGATCGAACCTGCGGCCTTTCCCTCCGGAGGGGAACGCTCTATCCACTGAGCTACGGAAGCGCAGGCAGCGATGACTAGCGTTTACCGGGCCATTAGAACTTAAATCGGTGCGCCATTCGTTGCGCAAAGGTCTCTTGGCGTTCTACGTCTTCCGGTAAAAGTTCTGAAAGAATTTCCTGAACTTCATCTGCATCTTGGTCATCCAGCTCAATTGAAAGTAGGTGGTTTAAATATGCCGTGGTCTCTAGATTTAAAGTTTTATGATGGTCGTTATCTACAATCCAAAATTGTTTTATGTGAGTATACGGAATATCTGTGTCATCAACATGCAAACCAACAGTACTGATTTTTACAGTAACAATTTTTGGTTTATGTAAAGCAAATGCCCCAAAGAATCCGGCAATAATAGCAATACAAATCGCACCAAACCAGTCACCCCGGCTAATGAGGTAAATTACAATTAGAGCGACAATAATTCCAAAAGTAATAAACCATGCTAGGTTCTTTGGGTAGTGACGGAATTCTGGCGCCTGCCATTCAATAATTGTTTCTGGTTGTTTGTTGCGAGGCATTTAAATTTTTGTTTTTACTTATGCTTCATGGCGGAGAGGGAGGGATTCGAACCCTCGAGGCTTTTTACACCTGACGGTTTTCAAGACCGTTGCACTAAACCACTATGCGACCTCTCCAGGTCGGATTAATAGGATTACTGATTAATTATACCATCTTTTCATGCTATATCCAAACAAAATAAAAACAGGCCGCGCTCTAGACTTTGGCCTGTTTTTTTATAGAATCACCCGTCCTGTAATACTGAGTTTCGGGGCTGAGACTAGCAAAGCTTGTGAGCCTTAGTCCCGCACTCAACTGAAGGGCAGGTAAAATAATGAATAATTAGAAGGTGTAATCTTGGTTAGCTGGTTCGGTAATGTAACTACCAGATGCTTTGGTTGGTGTTTGTGGTTGAATTGGTTCGGCTGGAGGAGTAGTAGGGGTAGGGTTTGGAGTTGTGGTTGGCACAGGTTTTACAACCGGAGTAGTAGGGGTTACTTCACCTTTAACTTCACCCCTATCTTCTGGTAACAGAACGATCTGTTTGGCGAATAAAATACCATCCACTTTTTGGCCGACTATAGAGGCACGTCCTGTTAGAGTTACGTCTTTATTTAGCAGTTCGTTATTTAGGCCTGTAATAGTGGTTTTATCATCAATAGTAAATGTATTCTTTTCAACTGTTATACGGGCTCCGTAGTGAAAAGTAATGACTCCGGTGATAGAAATTTTATTCGGCAAATCGATTAATGCCTGTTCGTTTACAGTAGCAATAATTTTTGCTAGAGTTTGGTCATTCTTTTTAGTATCTTCCAATGCAGTACTGGCTACGATTTTAGTATCTTGATTTTCTTCTGTGGTGCTTAAATCTTCCAAAACATTTTTTTGTTCCTTGTTTACTGCAACCAAAGTATCTAGCAGGGTAGAATCTTGTTTGGAAAGGGCGTTGGCAGTAGCCACGGTTGCAACTTCGGCAAAAGTTTTGCTGGTTTGGGATTGTAACTCCTCAATTGCTTTGGTTTCAGTTGTTTCGTTGCCGCTGTCGGCTGCTTGGCGAACCTCATTAACACGTTTTTGCATGAGTTCAACGTGAAGGTTGGCTACTTTTTCGGGGTCACGGGTAAAGGTGAGGCGAGTAGATTCAGTGGCGCGCTTTAAAGAGTAAAGAGTGTCCCCAGGTAAACTAGATTCAGTAGCACTGACCACAGCGCGGCCACCCAAGAAGGCAACTACTAAAGCAATTGGCACGATTGCCACTCTGGACAACCAAAGTTTTTCTACCAACCAACTAAGCTTAGTAACCTTTTCTTCGTAGAGTCGGCGCTTAAACGGAGTAGGTGGATTTAGTTTAGGAATATGTAGACCTGTTTGTGCAACGCTTAAAAGACTGATCAGTTCTGTAGCATGATCAGGGTAGTCCTTAACAATTTGCTCTATGGTTTCCCCAGCTAGCAAACGGGTTAAGGCGATATCAAAGATGTCTTCAAAATTGGTCATTCTTTTTTAAGGTTGTCGATAAGTTCTTTCAATTTGGCAATAGCCCGGTGTTGGATTACTCGAATTGCACCTTCGGTTTTTTCCATGATCTGTGCAATCGCAGTGTTATCTATATCTTCCAGAAATTTCAGTTTAATAACTTGCTGTTGTTCAGGAGACAGCTCTTTTAGTAACTTGATGAATATTGTTTGTTCAGTTTGTAAATTTACTAAATCTACAATATTCGTCTCGTACTCGAGAGTGTTTTCGATTTCCTCGAGTGGAACTACTGGGCGCTTGCTGCGGTAGTAGTCGATGACGAGGTTCCGTGCAATTTGAAACAACCAGCCTTCAAAGGCTGCGGGTTGCTCTAAGCTGCGCAAGTTACGGAATACTTTTACAAAAACTTCTTCAGTTAAATCTTCCGCTGTTTCTTTGTGGCTAACACGATAGTAGATGAATCGGTAGATTCGGTCGAAGTAGAGATTGTAGAGGTCTGTCAGCGCTTGGTCTGAGCCAGCTTGGGCCTTAATTAAAGTTTGCGCAAACTTCTCTGCAGGTATTCGTGGTATTTGATTGGAATGAGCACTGTCATTCATAGAGACGGAAGTAAATAGGTTTTGTTACAGCGGGTTTTTATTTATTTCGGACGGTTTTAAAGCCTGAAAGTGACTATATTGTAGCATAGTCATCGCTAGTTTGGCTTAAACAAAAGCCCCGTTTGGGGCTAGTTGTTAACTGGTTATGTTTGTAGCTGGTTGATTGTTTAGAATATTTGTTTAGTTCCTGGCGGTGTATTTTACAGATAGCTCGAACTGCATTCCCTCGCCGCGCAGAGCGCGGCTCGGGTGTGGCGGGACAAAAATGAGCGGCTCCGCCGCGCGCACTGACAATTTCAAGTTTTTCTTTGGCGGACTAAATCCTGAATTCGCGAAGCGAATACCAAATGTATTTTATGAAAAATTTACAGAAATATCAAAAAAGAAAGGGCTCCTCTCACGATTGCTCGTGGGGAGCCCCTGATGGCGACTCTCATCTGCGCCTACCGGTGGACGAACCGCGTCCTCACGTTCTTCGCCGCGTCCCACGCGCTGGTGAGCATCCCGATGAGGATGAGCAGCATGAGGGTCGCAATGAAGACGTAGAACGTGCTCGCGTAGCGGTGCGTGTTCAGAAGCGAACCGACCGTCTCGTAGCCGACCCTCTCCAGAAGCACCGCGCTCCAGTGGAGGATGATCGGCAGGAAGCTGTAGAACGTCCACGCCCAGAAGAAGGACAAGGACCCCGGCAGTCTTCGGTGGTCGCTC
>CAZYSI010000017.1:8420-19217 GCA_964650345.1 uncultured Candidatus Saccharibacteria bacterium
GAAAGCCGCCCGCCAGTCGAAGTAAATCTTTCTGGGGTGGGCGACGCCGATGACGCCAGCGAAGCTCGCCAGCATGAACCAGATGAACAGGAACGCGGGAGCCACGAAGGCCACCATCGGAAAGTTCTCCGCACTCCACCCCGCCATCAGGCAGTACGGAATCGCCAGCAGGAAGCCCGCCAGCACATAGAGAATCGACAGAACGATTTGCATTTGTCACCTCGCTTTCTTGAGTTGGTAATGTGCGATTTTGGTCAAGCCATCGTGGCTCAACCTACTGCGACAAGGTTAGCATATTACACAATAAAAGTCAATAATCGGCAACCTTGCCGATTATTGAGAGAATTCAGAATGAAAAAATTTCTTTTGCCCTTACAAAATATGGTTCGAGCCGATTTGTTTTCAGGTTCTTTGGCAGTTTGGAGTGCGCGCGGCGGAGCCGCTCATTTTTGTCCCGCCACACCCGAGCCGCGCTCTGCGCAGCGAGGCGGACAGCTCGCATTTGCAAATTCCTTTCTGGCGGAGAGGGAGGGATTCGAACCCTCGGTACGGCTTTACAACCGTACAGCGGTTTAGCAAACCGCCGCACTAGGCCACTATGCGACCTCTCCGAATATTTCTTAACTCATGTATTTTAACGGTATTTTATGGTTTTGGCAATCAGTCTTTAGCAATGCTTACACACCAAACTTCACGGACACCAGCTTGTTTTAGAGTGCGGGTAGCTTCCAAAAAGGTTTGCCCTGTCGTACAAACATCATCGATGAGTATGATTTTTTCAGGAGGTTGAACTATACATGTAAATGCGTTTTTTACATTAGTTTTTCTACTTTGAGAATCAAGATCCTTCTGGGTTTTCGTTTGTTTAATGCGTTGAAGAATAGGAGTGTAGGGAAGATTTAGGCCTTGCGCTATGGTTCGTGCAACTATCTCCGCCTGGTTGAATCCGCGCCAACGATGTTTGCTTGGGTGTAAAGGGATGGCGCAAATATAGAACTCACTTAGCTCCTCTGGAGGTAGGGTTGAGAAAGTAAGTTTGAATAAAGTATCAGCAGTGAGTGCGCCTAGGACTGCAAATATTTCTGGGACAAAATAGTATTTCCCAGTAATGATCATATCTGTGACCACAGGGTATTGGTACGGGAAAGCGCTAAGCAGACGTTCTGGGGTTAGTAGAGTTTGGCATTCAAGGTGGGTGTAGCCGTTATGGCTGGGCTTGTTGCATGAAATGCAAAAATTTTTTGCAAGTTTTGGAATTTGGCTCATGCAAAATTTGCAAAGGTAGGAACCACTGCGCTGGCAGCCAAAACAGTATTTAGGGCAGAACACATCGGCTAACATATTTAGACCAAATGAGAGCAGGTTTTTCATGCTCTAAGCATACAGGTAGCCCGATAAAGTCTATATAAAGAAAAAATAAAAAACAGCTCTCTGAGAGAACTGTTTTTTGAGTTTACTGGGAATATCAGTGTTTAGACCGGCACTGCCACAGGAGTTTTTTCAATATTAAAGGTAACATTTTCGCCTTTAAGATCTGCAATAATAGAACTGCCAGCAGCAATGTTCTGTGAAATAATTTTCTCTGCCAGCGGGTCACTAATTAAATCTTGAATGTTTTTACGGATATAGCGAGCGCCTTGGAGTGGGTCAAAGCTTTTTTCTGCGATAAATTTAATTAGTCCAGCAGTGGCTCTAAGATTAATTTGCTGCATAGCTAAGCGTTTTTGAACATCGCTGAATTGAATGGTTGTAATACGGCGCAATTGGTGCATGCCAAGCGGGCGGAAAATTAGGACTTTGTCTATGCGGTTGAGGAATTCCGGACGCAGATCTTGCTTTAATTTTTCTAGTAAACCAGTTTTAATCCGGTCGTATTCTTTTTCCAAAATTGCCTTTTGATCTTCTTGTTCATCACGATCAGCAAAACCAATTTTCTTAGCTGCAGCGTTTAATTCCTGCATGCCGAGATTGGAAGTCATAATTATGACAGTATTAGCGAAGTTAACACGCTTACCTTGAGCATCGGTTAGTTGCCCATCTTCCAAAATCTGCAACAGGATGTTAAACACGTCGGGGTTAGCTTTTTCAATTTCATCAAACAGGACTACAGAGTATGGTTTGCGACGAACCGCTTCGGTTAAACGACCCCCTTCTTCATAACCAACATAGCCAGCTGGCGCACCAACTAAGCGAGACACATTATGGCGTTCCATAAACTCGGACATGTCGATGCGAATTAAGGCTTCTGGATCTTCGAATACTTCTTGGGCGATCATTTTGGCAGTTTCAGTTTTTCCAACACCAGTTGGGCCTAAGAACATAAATGAACCGATTGGACGCTTGGGGTCTGCTAAACCAGCCCGTGAGCGACGAATGGTTTTGGCAATTTCTACTACAGCTTCGTCCTGGCCCACAATACGGGCTTTAAGAACCTTTTCTAAATTAGAAAGCTTTCCGATTTCCGTTTGTGCTAGTTTCTTCAGTGGAATTTTAGTCATCAATGAAACTGTAGCAGCTATATCTTCGGCGTTGATTGCGTAAACAGGATCAGTCTCGTTCTTTTCCTGATTTTCCAAAATGCGCTTTTGGTTCATTAGCTTTTCTTCTAAAGTGCGTAGGTGCAAAGCTGTGGTAAAGTCTTGCGACAATACTGCCTTGGTTTTTTCTTCTTCTAAGGCATTTAGTTCGTTCTCGACTTTCTTACGGTTTTTTGCAGTCTTGGAATTGCTGTGGATGCTGCGCAAGGCAGAGGCGGTTTCATCTATTAAATCGACAGCCTTGTCTGGCAAGAAGTGGTCTTGAATATACCGGTCAGATAGTTCTACGGCTGCGTTAATGGCGTCGTCGGTAATAGTAATCCGGTGGTGTTTTTCGTAATTTGGGCGCAGGCCTTTCAAGATGGCAATTGCTTCTTCTTTGCTCGGCTCTTCTACTAAAATAGATTGGAAACGACGTTCTAAGGCAGCGTCATGTTCAATGTATTTTTTGTATTCCGAAAGCGTGGTAGCACCGATGGTGCGAATTTCACCACGAGCTAAAGCTGGCTTTAAAATGTTCGCCGCGTCTAAACTACCAGTAGATGCACCAGCGCCGATCATGGTGTGTAGCTCATCTATAAATAGAATGACGTTTGGGTCAGCCTTTACTTCATCGATAATTTGCTTCAGACGGTTTTCGAATTCACCGCGGAACATAGAGCCTGCTACCACCAAAGCTAAATCTAAAGATAGAATGCGTTTGTCCAGGAGAATATCTGGGACTTCGCGGTTAGCAATAGCGAGTGCTAGCCCTTCGACAATAGCTGTCTTTCCCACACCAGCTTCACCTATTAACACTGGATTGTTTTTTGTGCGGCGACCTAGAATATTGTTTAAGCGGTCAATTTCTTTTTTGCGACCAATGACTGGATCAATGCTGCCGCTAGCTGCCTTTTGGGTTAAGTCAGTTGTGTAATATTCTAAGACACTGCCTTTGCGGCCGTCTGGTCCTGGCCCGCCAGGGGAGTGCGGATGAATATGATCTGGCCCAATTGCTCCACCAGACATACTTTCTGTGTTTGGCATTTCTGGAAACTTAGAAATATTTTCAAACACTGCTACTAAGTTGTGTTCTAATTCACCAATATCAATACCAAGCTTTGACATTATTACTTTGGCCTTGTTTGGTTTAGTTGTGAGTAAGCCGTACAGGAAGTGTTCGGTACCAATAAATTGGTAGCCGTATTGACTAGCGACAATCGCAGAGCGTTCAATAGCGTGCTTCAAGTTTTCTGACAGCACTGGCTTCCAACTTGATGTCTCCCTATTTTTATTAACTAAAATTAACTCTGCTTTTACAATGTCAGAGGTGATTTTGGCCTTTATTAAAATTTCTGCAGCAAATGAGCTTTTTTCCGCTACTATTCCGAAAAGTAAATGTTCAGTACCAATATGATCATGCTGTAATTCTTCTGAAGCCATTTGCGCGGCAATAAGAGCATTTTTTGCTCGACTAGAGAGCCTTTCTAATATAAATGAGAAATTATCCATAAAATAGTAAAGATATTGAGAAGTTTTGTAATTTGGTTAGCACTCTACATAGGAGACTGCTAATTCGAGTTTATCAAGGCTATTTCTTTATGTCAACTTTATTATAGCGTGGTAAGATAAAATTGATGTAAAGTTTCAGTGTATAACTTTATATATTTATAATGTTTAAAATAGCGAAACCATTAAAAGATCCGGAAGATTCTGAACATGCTTATGGGTATGCGATTTTTTTATTGAACCTGAGCATGCGGACAGAAGCAGAGGTGCGTGAGAAAATGAAAACACGTGGCTACGCTCCTAAGGTTATAGACGAAGTTATAGCAAAGTTGTATCAGGATCGATATTTGAATGATGAGCATTACGCTGAGGTCTTTATAGAAAACTTGAAGCGTTACAAATATTACGGCCGGTTCATGATGACAAAAAAGTTATGGGAGAAAAAATTACCAAAAGATCTTGTGGAACAAAAATTAGCTGAATTAGTGAGTGAGAATGATGAGAAAGAGATCGCAACGAACTTCGTAGAAAAAAAATTCGGACCTCTGAAAGAAGTCCGAAAAATGGAGTACCAAGAGAAACAAAAAATAATGCGCGCGTTGCTTAGTCGAGGTTTTGGAATAGAGCTAGTGAAAAATTTGCTCTAGTGAATAACATCGTGGTTGGGATTATCTAAATCTGTTAAATCAATTACATCGCTAGCGCCACGTTCAGACTGACTAGATTGCCTTGGCATCATTTTATCGTGGAATGGCTTAAGTCTTTGAATGGCTAGTCTTAAAGCATCGGCTTGGCGGTCTTGCTTGTTTCCCAAAGCAAAGGATAGAGCATGGTTTAGCTTCTCGTACTCTTCTCTTAGGTTTTCGTAGAGGACTTTACCTTCTTGAACAGATTGAACATATTGATCGACAATATTTTCGTCATAGTACCAGTCCTCTGGCAATTCCCCTAGATTTTCTAAATGGTGTTCAGTTTCCATAAATTTGTAATTAATTTCCCATTTCTCGCAAACGCTTAATGCGTTCTGCGGTTGGTGGGTGAGTGTTAAAGAGACTAGCAAACCAACCTTGCGAGTCTTTTTTATGATCTTTCAAAGGGTTGGATATATATAGATGGGCAGTAGCTTTGTTCGCTGCTTCTAGAGGCTCTCGGTCAGCAGAAATTTTCTCTAAAGCTGAAGCCAAACCTTCTGGGTAGCGCGTTAACATTGCACCAGAGGCATCGGCTAAAAATTCTCTTTTACGAGAAACTGCGAGCTGGATAAGCATAGCAACCAAGGGTGAAATTATTATCAAGATCAACCCCAATACAAGGAATAACGGGTTCATACCGCCGCCATTGTCATCGTCCCCGCCACCAAAGAATGACAGACGTAACATCCAGTCAGCAAGTAAAGTTATAATCCCGACCAGTACCACCACTAGAGTCATGAAACGAATATCATAATTACCAATGTGAGAGAGTTCGTGAGCAAGCACGCCTTCGAGTTCGACTTGGTCCAAACGTGAAAGTAAACCAGTGGTTACGCAGACAACAGCGTTTTTAGGGTTGCGGCCAGTGGCAAAGGCATTCATGGCCGTGTCGTTAATAATGTAAACCCGTGGCATGGGTAACCCAGCGGCAATACAAAGATTTTCCACAATCTGGTAGAGCTGTGGTTGAGATTTTAAATCGATTTGTTGAGCACCAGACATTGCCAAAGTAATCCGATCTGAAAAGAAGTAAGAGATGAATGCAGAAACAGTACTGAAGATGACCGCCACAAACAAAATAATTGGAGAATTATACATTTGTGCAGCTAAAAACCCTAAGCCAATTATGACTACTAGGAACACGAATATAAGCAAAACCGAATAGGCCTTGTTTTTACTGACTTCAGTGTATGTGAGCATCTGTTAGTTATTAGGAGTCGACGAGCAATGTGCAGGCGATAATATCTTGATAACCGATACTAGTTTTGCTGTTTCCGTACTTTCGCTCATGGTTGTATCTTGCGGTTTGAAATCAGCAATTATAATTTCAGCCTTACCATTAATGAATTCACAGCCATTACTGCCCAAGGTTCCAGCCTGACTGGTCTTAAGTAAGTTATGCGCGAGGGTTTGATTGGTAAAATTGAATGAGGTATTTTTTGTAAGATTGCCAGATGGTTCGCTTAACGCAAATCTTAAAACACCAGGAGCAAGACCATTTGAATATTCACCGAAACTGCCAACAACCTTGATTTGGCCGTTGGGAAGAGAATCTGTTGAGCTTTTGTTAGTGTTTACTTCGCTCTCTGAATTTATAGGCGGATTAATCGTAGTTGAGCTATTGTTGTTGCTTTCTGGCGCTGGCACATTGACAGAAGTTTTTCCTGCTTGGAAAGCAATTGTGCCTAGAATTAAAGCAGCGACCAAGCCAATAGCTATACCAATGAGTAATTTATAGTTACTATTCATAGCTTTGAGTTTGCTTAAAATTTAACCTCAACAGGGTTTTGTTCTGGACCATTGTCATCAATGTCAAAGAAGACTTTTTTAGTAAAGCCTAACATCGAAGCAAATAAGTTGGTTGGAAACACCTCGAGCTTAGTATTAAAGTCTCGGACATTGCCGTTGTAGAATCGGCGAGCCGCTTGGATCTTGTTTTCAGTATCGGTTAGATCGGTTTGTAATTGCAAAAAGTTAGTATTACTCTTTAGGTCGGGGTAGTTTTCTGCAACAGCAAATAAACTTTTCAAGGTACCGCTAAGCATATTTTCATCTTTCTGATGCTCTTGAACAGTTTGCGCTCCCATAGCTTGGGTGCGGGCTTGAGTAACTCGTTCTAGTACGCCAGATTCCTGAGTGGCAAATCCTTTGACAGTATTAACCAAGTTCGGAATTAAGTCGTAGCGACGCTTAAGCTGAACTTCAATGTCGGCCCAAGCTTCTTCTACGCGGTTACGGCTGCGGATAAGGGAGTTGTAAATGAAAACCCCGATTACGATTATAGCCGCGATAATAATTATTGCGATCCACATATGATTATTATATTAATGCTTTTATGTAGTATATCAGGAGTGCCAGCAAATATCTATATATAGTAGATAAAGAATTTGACTATAAATTATAAAAGGACTATAATTCTTTCATATGAATTTATTCTGGTCCAACATTTTTGTACTCTGCACCAAGGCGATTCGCATTGCCTTTTTGCCGTTGCAAGTTGCCAGAGTAAGCGCGTAAATTTTTCAACAAAATTTTAACTCGCTATCTGGCTGGGCCGGATAGCGAGTTTTATTTTATTGGCAAATATTAAAGGACCTAAATGTTTGGATTTCAGAACTGATTAAACAAAGAGATTATACCAAATTGGCGATCTCGAACCTATCGTCTATTATTGTTCCAGTACGTTCATGACGTTCACTCATTCACCGCAAAGTTGTTTAGCCAATAAAATAAAGGTCGATCTTTTGTAACTAAAAGAGATTTTCCACCCAGGTCCGTGAAAACCTTACAAGATTTTTCAGAGTTATCCATTAAGATACTCTCTGATGGTGTGGACCCAACTCGTTCCATTACCTCTTGGAAGAGCTGACCATCATTCTCATTTTTAGAAGTTCTTTCATTAAACGAATTTACTATCAGATCAAAATATTCATTGAGCTTAAGAGCAGGGACCGTAAATCTATCGAAACAATCCATGTTATCTGTAATGAGAACAAGCTTATATTGTTTCTTTAATGCTTTAAGTTTTTCTAAGACCACATTTTCAACTTTCATTTGTTGGCAGTCTTTTACAAAGATACTCCACAGGTGGTCATAGCTGATATTCAAATCTTCAGCAAGTTTTCTGTTTATATCCTCTGAAGTATGTACTCCATTCATCCAATCAATAACAGTAGCTTTACCAGATTGAAACAAATGCTGCTGCACCTTATCCATAAGATCAGGGTCAAGACTTCTCCAAAATCGGTCATGACAGAGAGTGCCATCGAGATCTATAAATAAGGTCTTGGTCATGATTTAGCTTGATTATCCTTCTTCTCCATAATGAACTCAAGTTTTTCACCAGTTACTTTCTCATGATGGTCCCTGGCTAAAGTTAAGAAGTATTTATCACAGTAGGTTTTGATAGCTACAACATCTTGGATCGTCACCGGTTTTGCATAAGAATGATTTGTTTCTATTTCAAAACCCATCGCAAAATATTTCTCCATCTCTTTAGTTTTTTCTGAATAGAAATGTGGTACTCGTTTCTGATATGCCTCTGCAAAATCTGACGATCCACCCCAATCCTTATTCTCAAGCATTGCTCTTTTAAGAGCCTTAAAGAAATAGTTAAAAGCACTGATCTCAATACGCAAATGCACATCATTTTTTCCTAAAGCACTCATGCCGGTAGCATAATCTTCAAAATAGCTATCTTGCCCAGGCTTCCACATATCTTGTAGAAAATTAAATACGAGAAAAGTAACCGATATTTCAAGGTCCTTATATACCCACCTTAAATCCTTCCAGCCTATTTGTAGTCGTGGATTCATCTCCACTACAACACCAGCATTATTCTCTAAATCCCATATTTCTTCGTAATAACGAGCTGTATCAATTTTTACATTCCACCAAAATAGTCCGTTTGTGGCTATGTTCATCGAAAGAATAAACATGCGAGCTGTACCCCAACCAAAATCCCAAAGCCCTGCAGCTGGTAGTGCCTTTGGAAACAACAACTCCAGCATTAAAGAATTATTATCAATGTAATGAAGTTTTATATTCTTAGATCGGGCATTTAGATCATTCAGTGGTTTTTTTCGGATAGAATGAGAAGGTGTTACAACTTTAACCTTCACTCGCCATTTCGGATTATTTTTATCTTCCCCAGAAACGGGCTTTGAATTTAATTCTTTATCAAGAAGTTCTCTCATTTCCATTTCATTCCTTTCGTAGATCTCTTTAAGCCATCGTATCCATTTCTTTGTATCACCATCTAACTCTATAAGCTTTTCTTGAGCTTTGTGACCCCAAATCTCCTTACGCTTTTGTAGGTCTTCGTTTATTTCAAAAAACCATTTTAGTTCAGCTTTTTCTTCTTCAGGAATGGCAATCATTTCACCAAGTGCCTCTTTTTCATATTTCAATCTAAAAGCAACAAAGTCATACAGCATTTGTGCTTCTCCAGGTTCCATCTTCTTATTCCAATCTAGAGTGTCAGAGGCCGTAGGCTCAACGTATAGGTAACGAAGGCTTCTTTCATGGATGGTTTTAGCCAGATGTTGATTCTGTTCAAGTTGCTCTTTAGTTTGTTTATTCCTTCCGAAACTTGGAGACCAAATGGCAAAAAACAGTTTTCTTTGATGATCTTCTAAATCAAAGCTCATTCCTGGTTCCTTCTCTCTAGGAATTTGATTCGCTGCAGCTTCAAGGGAAGCGATATGTAATTTACCGATTTCTTCTAAAGCTAGTTTGGCTAAGTGAAAAGAAACATGGTCAATTTTGCTATCCAGTGCCAGTTTAGATGCACGCAATAAATCATCTGAATTTTTCAGACAAGCTTCCCGAAATTTATTAAATTTTTCAATATCATTTTTCTGGTCCATATTTACTTACTAATTTAAATTGAGCACAAACTACCTTACTCTTATCTGAAAAATCTGGATAGTATTTCCCAAAGAAATCTCTATGGCTTTGTCGCCATTCTTCGATATTCTTCTCGCCCTCTCCTTCGAGCTTAGCGTATTCAAAATCAACTTCGAGAAATGGTTTCACTTCGATCTTTGTGTATTGAATTATGCAAAATGGTTTTCCATCGCTATCTACAATCTGATCGTATTCTCCAACTTCCGAGTGCTTTTTGCCTTCTCTGTAGAAACCAGTAGTTGCAGTCTTTTTGCCCTCTAAGATTAAATCCCTTAACTTATCGGCAAATTCTTTATCTTCTCCAAAATCCCATCGGTCAGAAATGTAAATATTCGCCGCTTTCCCGTAAGCTTCTTTTTCGTATTTATTATTGCGGTAGCCGTACCAGAAATTTTGATATTCGTATAGAAACGGATGTATGAGGGGTTCTTTTTCAAATTGAGAGATGTGGACCAGTTCATGCTCTAAATCACCAGGTAAGGCATTTTGACCAAGTAGAACGACATTTCCGATAGCCATACCACGAACTCCTTTGGCTTTAGGAAGCCAAGAATACCACCAGAAGCTATTGATATGTAAAATGATTGCTTTTGGTTTAGAAGAGAATACTACTCTTTGCGGAATAGAAATTAAACCACAGATTAAACCAAGAATAGTCCAGGGGATATTCAAAATAAAGGCAAGGTAGGTCATTCTAATTCAAAAGCAAATATTCCAAACTCTTTTATCTTTTCATCATAACCAGAATAAGAAGAGTAAGCCTTCTTCATTTCTTCGACTGATTTTACAGAAGGCATAATTTCTCGATACGGAATTTTCTCTATCATTGCATCTATACTTGGGAAATGATGCTTTTTAATTATCTTTTTAGATAGACGTTCTTTACCACACACAAAAAGCAGGGTGTCACCGACTTCTATCGGTTGATACTTTACTGTTGCAGCACGAGTTTCAATAGGCTTCGATCCATTCTTTACTTCATCAAAGTTCTTTTTATCTACTGCTCTAAATCTAAGGGTCCAGGTTTTCATATTATTTCTTGTAGCCTAATGTTTGCTCCTCAAGCCAAACACCAAAGTCATTTCTTATTTTCTTTATAACTTCCAAATCCTCTGTGGGGTTAAGGGCAAGATATAGGACTTCTTTCATTTCAGCTTCCTTATCAGGATAAT
>CAZYSI010000018.1:0-3459 GCA_964650345.1 uncultured Candidatus Saccharibacteria bacterium
GAGTGCTAATTTATATATCTGCTAAAATAAGTAAATGAGGAAATTTATACCATATATTGCAGTAGCAGTCATAATATTAATCGCGACAGTGGTATATGTTCAGAAAACTGACAAAAATGTGCCGGTTCTATCCGCGGATTTAAACGTACTTAATAGTGGTGACGAAGAAACACAGGAAACCCCTAGCGAAGAAGAGACGTTCAAAAATTATGGACCAGCGCCAGAACTTACCGGCATTACCAAGTGGCTCAACAGTGATGCGCAAACCATTGCCGGACTTAAAGGCCAAGTCGTGCTTGTAAACTTTTGGAACTACTCATCTATTCACAGCGTTAAGGCATTCCCCTACTTGAACAAGTGGTCCAAAGATTACAAAGAAGCCGGCCTAACAATAATCGGTGTACACACACCAGAGTTTGCGTTTGAAAAAGTTAGCGGCAACTTAGAAAACGCGATGAAAGCGCACAATGTCAGTTATTCAGTAGCGCAAGATAATAATTACAAAACTTGGCAGGCATATCATAACCAATTTTGGCCGGCATACTATTTAATTGATCGTGATGGTAATTTAGTCTTTACTCACTTTGGTGAAGGTCAATACAACGAGATGGAAAAAGCGATGCGTATTTTGCTAGGTTTGGAAGGTCAATACACTACTCCACCGTTAGAAGAAAGTAATCAAGCTAATACTCCAGAGATTCATTTAGGCTTAGTTCGTCAAAACGGTTTCGGTAATACCGAAAAAGCAGAAACCACTGAACAAATTTTTACTTTCCCCGAAAAACTTGGTGATAATAAATTTGCGCTTGAGGGTCGCTGGCGCTTTAATCAAGAAGCTGCTGTACATACTGATGGGTTTGGTCGCATTAAATTAAATTTTGATGCGGCAAAAGTCTTTCTGGTCGCAGAGAGTTCCAAACCGACTAACTTAAAAATTTATGTTGATGGAAAATTAGTGAAGGGTGTGGTAGTGGAAGACTCAGATCTCTATCAGCTGTTTGACTCCATTGCCGGAGGTGAGCACACCATGGAAATAGAAATTCCCCACGGCGAATTCAAAGCCTACACCTTTACGTTCGGTTAAATTAAAAAAGAAACTACCTTGGTAGTTTCTTTTTTTAAATCTAACAGCTTATTCTAGCATCGGCTCTGTATCTGGCCTTAGGTTAACATATATATCTTGTTCACCTTTTTTGCTACATTTAAGAAACCCTGAAGGAGTGACTCCATTATCTCTCCAACCTTCGCCATAAAGCCTTGCGCAAATCCCAATTTCATTAGCCGAAGACGGTATTGATTGTAAGTTAGCAAGTGGTCCCTGGCCGTAATTTTTTGAGGCCATAACCCAGCCAATTACTCCGCCAATTAAGACAAGAGCAATCCCTACTATAATTTGATTACTTTTTGTATCCATTTTAATGTATTAATTACTTAAAGTATAAATGTATCTGGGAGAAAGGCAAGAAATTTATCCACAGTAACTAAAATTTAGTTTTATAAAATTTTCTTCAGGTATTGGCCTGTGTAACTCGATTTAATTTTTACAACTTCTTCTGGGGTGCCAGCTGCAATCAACTTTCCACCTTTGTCGCCACCTTCTGGACCAAGATCAATAATCCAATCCGCGGTTTTAATCATATCGAGGTTGTGTTCAATTACTACCACAGTATTACCCTTTTCAACCAACTGATTCAGTACGTGTATGAGGCGCTTCACATCTGCAAAGTGAAGACCAGTTGTTGGTTCATCAAGAATGTATAGAGTACGACCAGTTGAAGCACGAGACAATTCCGTCGCCAGCTTAATACGCTGCGCTTCCCCACCAGACAAAGTAGTTGCATTTTGACCAAGATGCATGTAACCCAAACCAACTTCGGAAAGGGTGTCGAGCTTTCGTTTTACCGGAGGAATATTAGCGTAAAAAATCTTTGCTTCATCCACAGTCATTTCTAGAACATCGGAAATGGTCTTGCCGTTGTAATGAATCTCCAATGCTTCACGATTATAGCGCTTTCCATGACATTCCTCACAAGTAATATACACGTCTGGTAAGAAATTCATTTCTACTTTAATTACACCATCACCCTGGCACTTTTCACAACGTCCGCCTTTAACATTAAAACTAAAACGGCCGGCCTTGTAGCCTTTCATTTTAGCCTCACGAGTATCGGCAAACAAATCACGGATGTAAGTAAAGATTCCTGTATAAGTTGCCGGATTACTGCGTGGCGTGCGACCAATTGGTGACTGGTCAATGTTAATCATCTTATCTATATGCTCAATGCCCAACAATTTTTTATGAGCACCAGGATCATCCTTGCTGTTCCAAAAGTGCTTGGACAAGGCTTTGGCAACAATGTCGTTAAGCAGGGTTGACTTGCCACTACCAGACACGCCAGTTAAACATACAAACTTACCTAATGGGATATCGACGTTAACATCTTTTAAGTTGAATTCCGATGCGCCAACCACGGAAATCTTTTTGCCATTGCCAGCGCGGCGACGTTTTGGCACTTCAATCTCTTCTTTACCCGACAAAAAGTGACCAGTAACTGAGTCTTTGTTCTTCTCAACTTCTTTTGGAGTACCTTCAGCCACCAATTTACCGCCGTGTTTGCCAGCACCTGGTCCAATATCTACCACCCAGTCCGACTCACGGATAGTCTCTTCATCATGCTCAACAACGATTACAGTGTTGCCAAGATCACGAAGTTCTTTTAATGTTTCCAACAAACGAGTGTTGTCGCGCTGGTGCAAACCAATAGATGGCTCGTCTAATATATAGAGCACACCGGTTAATCCTGAGCCAATTTGTGTTGCCAGACGAATACGCTGGGCTTCCCCCCCAGACAAAGTGTCTGCACCACGATCCAAAGACAAATACGAAAGACCTACGTTTAATAAAAATGAAGTGCGCGCAATAATTTCTTTCAAAATTAATTTCGCAATAGCCATCTCTTTAGCGTTGAGGCTCTTTGGCAAACCCTCAAAGAACACAGCAGCATCTTCTAAAGACAATTGAGAAACATCGACAATACTCCGATCGCTTACTGTAACAGCCAGTACTTCCGGCTTCAGTCTCTTGCCACCACAAGTTGGACACTTACGGATGCGCATGTAGTTTTCAATCTCACCGCGCATGTAATCTGAATCAGTTTCTTTGTATTTGCGTTCTAAATTAGGAATTACCCCTTCAAATGGTGCGTCATAACCACTACCGCCAAAACGGGAGTCAGATGGCATGCGAATTTTCTTACCACCAGTGCCATAGAAAATAATGTCAATAAACTTTTTCGGCAAATCTTGAACTTTCGTTGAAGTAGAAAACCCATATTCCTTACCTAGACTATCTAAAACTTTTGAATACCAAGAAAGTCGTGAAGTAGTTTTACTCCACGGTCGGATTGCGCCTTCTGCTAAAGTCAGGCGTTGGTTTGGAATTACTAAATCTGGCTCAAT
>CAZYSI010000018.1:3469-12571 GCA_964650345.1 uncultured Candidatus Saccharibacteria bacterium
CTCAATTGTTAACTTAGTTCCCAAGCCTTTACACTCTGGGCAAGCCCCATGCGGACTGTTAAAAGAAAATTCTCGTGGATCAAGTTCAGTCAACGCAACACTATGCCTATTTGGACAGGCAAACTTCTGTGAGAAAGGAATCTCTTTCTTAATTTGATCACCATCCATAACAACAACATTAGCCAGTTGGTCACCCAAGTCCAAAGCCTTCTCTAAACTCTCTGAAATCCGACCACGATCTTCTTTAGCAATTGCAATTCGATCAATAATGACATCAATGCTGTGCTTCTTTTGCTTGTCTAAAGCCAAGCGCTGAGCCTCATCGATGTCCATTATGGTTTTGTCCACACGCACTCGAGAATAACCGCTTTTTTTAATTTGTTCAAAAATTAATTTGTGTTCCCCTTTTTGATCATTAATAAAAGGGGCTAACAGCATTACCCGAGTGCCTTCGGGCATAAGCAGTAATTGATCAACCATAGATTGCAAAGTCTGCCCTGTTACGCGCGCGCCACATTCGGTACAGTGCGGAATACCGATACGAGCATACAACAAACGCAAGTAGTCATAAATTTCGGTGACCGTTCCTACAGTTGAACGTGGGTTGTGCGATGCTGATTTTTGGTCAATTGAAATCGCCGGGCTCAACCCTTCTATTTTATCGACATCTGGTTTGTCCATTAAACCAATAAACTGCCGGGCATAGGCTGAAAGAGATTCGACATAACGACGTTGACCTTCAGCGTAAATAGTATCAAACGCTAAAGACGATTTACCACTACCAGACAAACCTGTAATAGTAATAAGCTGGTTGCGAGGTAAATCTATATCTATGTTCTTTAAATTATGTTGGCGAGCACCGCGAATCACAATTTTATCGGAATTAGATTGCTTCGCTGTTTGTTTCTTAGGCATCAAATTTTGTTATAAATAAGTTAAATTTCAACTTTATTTACCCTAGCAGAAAAATGAACAAAAAACAAGAGCCCTAGACCGAAGTCTGGACTCTTTTGCCTGCGGAACTCGACGGATGTTGTTTAGACTGCTAATTTCTCTAGCGTGATGATGTTGTAAGAATCGATTGTTATCGTAACCGGCTTATCCCTTAAAGCCAAGCCGTATTCCCGCGTGAAATAACTTAGCCGGCCCCTAGTATAGGGGGTCACGCAAATTTTTGCCCCCTCCGAAGCTCTTAAAATGCGCTTCACTTTATGACGAACATTCACTCCAGGCATAAAGGCAATAGTCACCATAGCCTGAACAAACAAGCCTAGTAACGCCCCCGGAGCAGTAGCCAGCAATGAACCTGTCAGCGCCCAGCTCAGAAGTGCCCCTGCAACCATTCCACCTAGTCGATACATATTCTTCTCCATACTGCCTCCCCCTACGAAACTGATTTTGAAATCGTATATAATATATACATGCTCAAAGACAAAGTCAAAGACATACCACATAAACCCGGAGTATATAAGTTCCTAGACAAGACTGGGACTGTTTTGTATGTGGGCAAGGCTAAGGATTTATGCTCGCGTGTAGCGCAGTACTTTGGTTCTAGCGATAACCGCGTACAGCTTCCTTTCCTACTCGCTGAAGCAGTCGACATTGAATACACTATTGTGAACTCGGAACTGGAAAGTTTGTTCTTAGAAAACACGCTCATTAAAGAGCATATGCCCCCATTTAACATTAAACTCCGGGATGATAAAAACTACGCGTTCATCAAAATCGACTACTCAACTGAAATTCCCCAGCTAACTTATTCCAGGAAAATTGCAGCCGATGCTAACGAGGGGTCAGGTCGCAGCACTAAAAGAGACCGCTACTTCGGCCCCTATTCTTCTACGGCCAAAATCCGCAAGACTTTAGATTTTGTTCGCAGAGTTTTCCCTTACTGCGCAAACAAAGAAATCGGTAAGCGCCCTTGCTTCTACTATTATTTACATCGCTGTCCAGGGATTTGTATAGCTGCAATATCTATGAGTGAATACGAACAACAGCTAAATCGCATTAGCCTGTTTTTGTCAGGTCGTACGCAAGAAATTAAAAAGCAGTTGCGCAAAGAAATGGCTGGTGCTGCAAAGTGGAAACATTTTGAAACCGCAGCGCGCCTACGTGACCAACTCAAAGCCATTGAAGTCTTAGACGAACGCCAAGTAATGATGTTCTCTCAAAAAGTTTCTTGGGACTTTGTCTCTGTATTTTGTGGCTCACTGTCGGCCTGCGTAAATGTGTTCAAAGTCCGCGAAGGCAAATTAATCGACAAAGAGAATTTTGTTTACGATAATATTTTAGGTATTGCAGAAGCAAATCGTGCCGCCACTATTCAACAAGCTTTTTTAGAAATGTACTATGCGCAGGTAACAGATCTGCCGCAAGAAATATACACACAACACGAGCCCGCTAACCTTCCTCTCTTAAAAACTCTACTAGCTTCCCGCCAAACCACACTCAAGGAGACAGCTAAACAAAAAGCCACTATTTCTACTAAACTTAGCCGGGTTACAAAATGGGCAACACCTACTCGCGGCCAAAAACTAAAGCTAATTAAACTCGGACAAACCAATGCCGAAGAATATCTGCTCAAATGGCAGCGCACCCAAGCTACCAATCTCGACGCTGTTGTTGAATCTTTAGAGAAGCTTAAAGCAATCTTGAATTTACCAACCCTACCCAGGCGCATTGAGGGCTATGACATTAGCAACACTCAAGGAACTAATCCAGTAGGTAGTATGGTTGTAGCCAAAGATGGACAAGCCGCCAAGTCTGAATACCGAAAATTTAAAATCACTTCCAAACAAACTCCCGATGACTTCATGATGATGCGCGAAATGCTAACGCGGCGCATTGCTCGCATGAAATCAGATGAAGCAAATTCACAGAAATCTAAAACTCATAACAAGGAGCAGTGGCCTATCCCCGACTTACTTGTTATAGACGGTGGGAAAGGACAGTTGAGTGTGGCAGTGGCAGTATTGAAGCAAGCGAAAATAAACATTCCCGTCATTGGCCTGGCTAAACGAATAGAAGAAATTTTCCTACCGCACAAATCTAAACCAATCGTTCTCCCTCACGACAACCCCGCGCTCCAACTGTTACAACGACTGCGCGATGAAGCTCACAGATTTGGCATTACTTTCCATCGAAATTTACGAAGCAAGCAAGCTGTTAAGTCTGCCCTCGATACTATTCCTGGCATAGGACCAAAAACAAAAAAATTACTCAAACAAAAAATCGGGTCCGTTGATAAAATCAAACGAACACCGATTAATGAACTGAGTGAATTGATTGGCAAATCCAAGGCCGAACAACTAAAAAACTATCTCTAAAGATTGGAAACATAAAATTCAAAACTACTTTCGCTCGTATCCACCACTATTAACCACTGCGGATTAACAGGTGCGTGGATAGTTAGTAATTGTTGCTGAGGGTCAAATGCATAAGGCAAATTAACCCGACAATTACAAAACACCGCAAAGCAGTTTATGAACTGTACTCCTTCCAGTTTAGGCAAAGAAATTTGTACACCCATAAAATTATCCATACTTCCTCCTGAAATAAAAAATCCTTCTCTTTCGAGAAGGAGATAACTTTAATTTGATGTGGCCAAATTCAAATTCAAGACAGCTCTTTCTCGGAAGTAGAAAGAGTGTGGTGAGAACTAAAATTTAAGGCAATATTTAACATATATTTGTATATTAAGCTTTTTTTCAACTTTTTGCAAACCTAAGCCAGCTTCTTGACAACACGGCTTAGTTGTGGTAAAGTTAGCTCACGATAACTTGAGTATGAGTTTTATATGAAGGTTTTCGTGTAGAGAATGACACCATAGGAGGACCACAGCATGACAAGACGCTTCTGTCTTTCTTTTGTTCTAGTGATCGTCGCAGCGATAAGTATTTTCGGGGCGATGATGACGGCGAACACCGGCAACAAGAACATGGCGATCGAAAGGGGCTCACCGCCGGTCGCAATGACCGCGGCAATGACCGCTTCTTTAAGTGAACCAAGGGCGACGGCGCGCGACGGAACCTATGCTGCAGCGATTTCGATCGAGAAGATCAACATCAATGCCGACGACCAGACCAGCGCTTTCTGCAACGCAAACCACATCCGACCGCCGATCACGGCCGTCTCAACGCTTAGTAACTCAAACGCGACGATCACGACCGAATTTATCGACAGGACGACCACGGGGACGATGACGACAGCGGCGATTTACCATGAGTACAGCGGTTCACCGCCTGCGGCAGCAAAGGCCAGCAGCGGATTCTCGAAGACCGACCATAACGCCGCGATAACAACGACTGCGATCAATACTCCGGACGCTACGACTTCACCTCCGGCAACTACACGAGCCAACGGATTAGTGAATTACCGGAGCATCCAGACGATCGCGATCAACGACGTAAGACGGGCACAGGCAACGGTCGCCTGACCGTCGTCGGGCGGACGCAATATGTTCGACCCGACGAACCAGCAATACGGCTAGGGAGATTACAATCCCTAGTCGTTTTTTTATTCTAAAATTTTCATACAATTTAACCACCTTGACACCATGGTCTCAAATTACTACAATAAATAAGCTTTTTTAATTCTCTCTGAAATATTTCTATGAAAAATCTCGCATACATATTAACGATTGTCGACATGGTCATTATGGTCGCTTTGATCATTTCTGTGTCCTTACAAAATAAATCTTCTGGACTATCCAATGTCTTTGGTGGCGGTGGTGGCGTGGTATCAACCCGCCGTGGCTCTGACAAATGGTTATTTTACGCAACCATAGTTCTTGGAGTGCTTTTTGCTGGTTTAAGCCTCACTATCATCCTGTTATCGAAATAGGCTTTCCAAAATTTTTACAGTGACATCCAAAGTTTCCAATTTGAAGCTGAGGGGGACACAAATAATTACTGGTCTCAAACTAGTCCCCCAACTACGGCTTTCCGTCCTACGGAAGGTTTTTTCATTAATGGGTCGTCGCGAAAAAATGACACTCACAGTGCTTGCAGTATTGGCAATTACCAGCGGCTTATTCACTGGCAATCAGTTAATGGCAAAGTACACTAAATCTGTACCTGCTAATGGTGGTGCCTACCGAGAAGGAATAATTGGGCAACCACGATTTATTAATCCTCTTTTAGCAACCTCAGATACTGATCAAGCAATTATTAAATTAGTGTTCTCGGGTTTGTACCGGCTAGATAGCAACGGCGAAGTAGTGCCAGATTTAGCTGAAAGTTTTCCCGCAGTTTCGGAAGATGGTCTTGAATACACCGTAAAAATAAAAAACAATGCCCAGTGGCACGACGGCACGCCAGTTACTGCAGACGACATTGTGTTTACAATTCAAACTTTGCAAAACGCGGCATACAATAGCCCTCATCGTGGCGACTGGCAGTCTACAACCATAGAAAAAACAGACAACACCACAGTTAAATTTCGCCTAAAAGCTCAGTCCGCACCATTTTTAAACAATCTGACTCTACCAATCATTAGCAAAAAGGTTTGGGGTAATGTTTCCCCTGCTGATTTCGTGCTTTCTCAGGGAAATATAGAAGCTATAGGCAACGGCCCATACGTAATTAAAGAGGTGCGTAAGCTAGCTCAAGGCAGTGTACAAACTTTGATCTTGGAGTCATTTGCTAATTACCACAACCGCCGCGCTTACATCGACAACTTAAAGCTAAATTTCTACGAAGACGTTGAAGGAGTGTTAAACGCCATCCACGGTAAGCAAATAGATGGATTCGGTTTCAGTCCGTTCGACCAAGCCGTACGTTTAGATGAAGAGAATAACGAATTCAATGTTACTCAATTGCCCCTACCTCAGTATCAGGCGGTATTCTTCAATACGAGCAATCGACTTTTTAGCGACATCTATGTGCGCAAAGCATTACAGCAAGCAACCGACATTCGAAAAATTATCGATGAAGTTTACAATGGCCAGGGCCAAGTTATTAGTGGGCCAATCTTGCGCCAACACGTTGAAGGTTTACCTGAACCAACTATTGTATACGACATTGAGCAAGCTAAGAAACTATTAGAAACCTCTGGGTGGCATTACCCAGAAGGTGGATCAGTGCGTAAAAAAGGGAACACTGAGTTAGCCTTTACTTTGTCGACTAATAATTTTCCTTTGAATGCTAAGGCCGCAGAATTACTGGCCGCCCAATGGTCACAGCTTGGAGTAAAGGTGTCCCTAAATATCCAACCAACCCGAGAGTTAGCAGAAAATGTAATTCGCCCACGCAGTTACGATGCGTTGTTGTTCGCCCAAAAACTTGGGGCAGATCCAGATCCATTTTTGTTCTGGCATTCCAGCCAAATCCGTAATCCAGGATTAAATCTCTCTATGTACGCCAACACTAACGCTGACAAAGTCATGAGCGAAGCCAGGGCCACTACTGACAAAGCCGAGCGCGATGAAAAATACCGCCAGTTTCAAGAAATCATTGGTATTGATGTACCAGCAATCTTCTTGGTCCAAAATGTATTTTCGTATGCCCAAAAGGAAGACGTACAAGGTTTGTCTTTAACCAGCCTGTCCGATTCTACATCCAGGTTTTATGATCTCCCGAATTGGTATATAGATACCAAACGCGTATTTCAAAAAGATTAAAAAAATTCATATTTAAGCCAAAAACCGCTTAAATTAAGCCGGGTTTATTTGACAAACTTAAGCCTGCCGTGCTATAATTCATTCATCAGTTGCCAGATGGCAGTTCGTGTGCCGGCTACAAGGCCGAAGTACATTAACCCCCATTTGATAATTGTGACTGCGAAAGGCGGCCCCGGAAGCCACTTTCCTCACTGCTCAAAAATATAAATTACTAAATTAAAAAAGTTTTTTGTGTTTCCGTATTAGCAATTATTTGCTACGGCATTCCGGACTATAGGTAAGTGATACATTCTTATTTCTGCACGAGCCCTACTAGTTAATCTGACACCAAAAACTTGAAAGCAATCTATGATCGCAAAACCATCACCGCGACGCGTGCCTCTTTCTAGAGCTCGCAATGCGCGGCCAATGCGTCCAAGCACTGGCGCAGCTGCCAAAGCTTCACGCAGTTCGAGCACTGCCTCTACTCCACGCAATATAATTGCGCCAACAGGCAACTCTAAAGCGACTTTGTCGAGAAACGTCCTACGGGTTATTCCTCTTGGCGGTTTAGAAGAAGTCGGAGCCAATATGATGGCTTACGAATTCGGCAATGACATTATTATTGTCGACTGCGGCTTTGCCTTTCCAGACGAAACCACTCCGGGAATCGATTACATCATTCCGGAAACAAAATATCTGGAAGACCGGAAAGATAAAATCCGAGCGATGTTCATTACCCATGGACACATGGACCATATTGGGGCTATTCCCTACTTGCTAGCCAAGTTAGGTGATCCACCAATCTACACCATGACTTTGTCTGCTGGTATGATCCACAAACGTTTGGAAGAATTCAACTTGCAAGGCCGAGTAAAATTAAATGCGATGTCTGTGGACGACACTGTTTCAGTTGGCAACTTTCAAGTAAAGTTCTTTGCTGTAAATCACAACATCCCAGATTCCGTTGGTTTGTCTATTAACACCCCAATCGGTCAGGTCGTTCACACTGGTGACTGGAAATTTGACCACACTCCTATTAACGAACGTGTGGCAGAGTTCCATAAAATCGCTGCTTTTGGTAGTCAGGGTGTACTAGCGCTTATGTCGGACTCTACCAATGCTCAAAAGCCAGGCTATTGTTTGTCGGAACGAGAAATTGGGACTAGCATTGAGCGTATTTTCGCCGATGCAAAGGGCCGCATTATTTTTGCCAGCTTTTCTGGTCTAATCGCCCGTATTCAACAAACTTTAGATTTTGCTGCTAAGCATAACCGCAAAGTAATAGTTACCGGCCGCTCTATGGTTAATACTTTAGAAACTGCATTGTCTTTAGGGTATCTCAAAATTCAGCCCAAAATAATTATCAAGTCTGAACAAGCGAGCAAATTCCCAGACAGTCAAATTCTAGTTTTAACTACTGGTGCTCAAGGCGAAGAAGCTTCGCAGCTGGCGCGCATGTCGCGCGGTGAACACCGTAGCATCAAAATTAAAAAGGGTGACACAGTAGTAATTTCTGCCTCCCCTATTCCAGGTAACGAGCGCTCAATTGTAGCTGTACTAGACAATTTAACTCGCCAAGGGGCGAACGTAATTTACAACAAATTACTAGACATTCACACTTCTGGACATGCTCAGCAAGAAGAGTTAAAGCTGATGATGCAGCTAACCAAGCCAAAATATTTTGTTCCAATTCACGGCGAACACCATATGTTGGTAGCCCACTCAAAATTAGCTCAAAGTATTGGCATTACCGAAGACCGTAGCTTTGTACTAAGCAATGGTTCAGTATTGGAATTCAATGCTAACGGTGAAGCTCGAGTGCTGAACGAACAAGTAGAATCCGGTTACGTCTTTGTTGACGGACTCGGTGTGGGCGATGTTGGCGAAGTGGTTATCCGCGATCGCCAAGTAATGGCTCAAGATGGTATGTTCGTTATTATCTCAACTGTTGATCGTCATAACAACAAACTCGTAAATCCTCCCGAAATTTTATCACGGGGATTCGTATACATGAAGAACAACGATGAATTGCTTCGCGAAGTGAAGCATGAAATCCGTAAGATGATTGAAAGCACCAAGAACACTGAGGCCAACTACGCTGACCTGCGGCAACAAATCCGCGACTCTGTCGGGGAATACCTGTTCCAAAAGACTCAGCGTCGGCCAATGATCTTACCGGTCATTATTGAAGTGTAATTACTTAAAATTGTGCACAAAAGAAAGTTAATAGTAGCTTAGAAGTTTTCACAGATTAATTTAGAGACTCAGAAGTTGAAACATTAACTTTCTTAAATAAAAAAGAAGAGCGGTCGAGAACAACACATGCTGTGTGCACTCGACCGCTTTTTGGTAACCCCTAGAATGGTTGACCAGAGCTGTCGATCTGATGAACGTCATACGGGGGCGGCGACGTAGATCGTTTGCTTGAGGGATCCCTGCCTTTACGGACAGCCCAGAATCTCCTGCTGCACAACAGCTCCCGAAACATCGAGATCAACGCG
>CAZYSI010000018.1:12581-18956 GCA_964650345.1 uncultured Candidatus Saccharibacteria bacterium
CAACGCGAAGTCGAAATCATGAAAGTGTGTCTGAGGATCATCCGACTTAGCCTGTGTGACCAAAGTCAGTCCATCTGGCCTTCGAATACGCTCGTAAACCAGTACGTCGTCGTCCGTTAAACTCGACCCAAATACGAACGGATGAGTTGGTGGTAGCTGGCTTCTAACCTCGCCAATCGTGATTGACAACTGGTCGTCAGCAATGCCAGTTTTCTTCAGAATCGTCTCGACGACCTGCTTGCGCTGGTTGAACTCGATAATATAGTTTTCAACCGGCACTCTTTTAGCCTCGGGTGCTAACCCGACAATTTCCATATAACTCACAAAAATTTCCTCCTACTCTAGACTAGACCCGAACTAACGATTCTACCGTTTTTATGGTAGAATGTCAATATCTAGACTTATTATATATGAAACAAGAAACTATTCTATCTGGCGTACAGGCTACTGGCCGAATGCACATCGGCAACTACCTCGGGGCTCTTAAACAATTCGTGGACATTCAAAATGAAGGTAAGCTACAATGCTATTTTTTTGTAGCCGATTTACACGCCTTAACTGTGCCGCGCGATCCCAAACAGCTGCGCCAAGATACCCTAGAAGTCGTAGCAGAATATATTGCCGCTGGACTAGATCCGGAGCGCTCCGTAATATTTATCCAAAATCATGTTTTGGAGCATGCTGAATTAGCTTGGATTTTTAATTGTATTACTCCTGTTGGAGAACTAGAGCGCATGACACAGTACAAAGATAAAGGAAGGGCGCAAAAAGATTCAGTGAATGCCGGACTACTTACCTATCCTGCATTAATGGCTGCTGACATACTGCTATACAAACCTAATTTTGTTCCCGTCGGTGAAGACCAGGTCCAGCATATTGAACTAGCCCGAGTAATAGCACGCAAGTTCAACAAACAATTTGGCAACCTATTCCCTGAACCAAAACCATTTTTACGAACTCCGCTGCGGATTATGAGTTTGAAAGATCCAAATAAAAAGATGAGTAAGACTGGAGATGACCCTTTATATTTAGATGACACACCAAAAGATATTGAAGCCAAGCTAAAGAAAGCTGTCACTGCCAGTGGTGGGACTGGAGCATCTGCCAGTGGTGGTGTAGAAAACTTAATCTTTCTTCTGGAACAATTCGGCAGCAAAGAAACAGTGAGGCAATTCCAAGGTGCAATTAAAGACGGTTCTATTCGCTACAGTGATTTAAAAATCGAATTAGCTAGCTCAATTAGCGATTACTTTGCTGAGTTTAGAACTAAGAAAAAGGAGCTGCTAGCAAACAAGCAACAGTTAGCGCAAATCTTAGCAGATGGCGCAAGCCGAGCCAGGGAAATAGCGCACAATACAATGACTGAGGTAAAAGAAAAAACCGGCCTGCTTTAGAGCAGTCCGGTTTCTTTATTTCTTACCAAGAACAGCACGGATAACTTTCTTAGTCTGCTCCGGTCCATCAATGGGGACGTAGTCAATCGAAGTTTTAGTAACGGCGTAATCATTCCCGCCCGGGTAAATTGCATCACCAATAAAAATCATGTCCTTGATTTTAATTTTTAAGTACTTTTCAATTTGCTTCAATCCGTAGGCTTTATCAATACCCTTAGTGGTGACATCAACCGAAGTGTGACCAGCAGCACGGACTTCCAAATGCGGTAAATACTTTTGCATCAACTTGGCAATTTTCATTTTCAATGCTTGATTTTCATCACGCCATTTATCTTTCATAGCCAAGCCTTTCTTACCTAACACTTTCACCACATCTTGCCCAAATACAGAAAATGTAACTTGTGTCCCTCTGTCTTCAACAATCTTACCATAGGTTTTTTTAGGATGTTTATAGCCGATTTCGTTAAACACTCGATCAAAAGTCTTCTTAATCAATGCCCGATCTGCTTTCGACAATTGATGCAAATAAACATTTTTCCAACCTGAATTGTATCTGTAAAAAGCGGTTGCCGTTGTTGGAAACAAGTACAAATTCTTTAAAAGTTTTTTATTTATTTTTAATCGGCTCAACAACTGAAACTGAAACAGAGCTCTTTTCCCACCTCCAATAACAGCAACAGGCATAGTTTCAAGCAAAGAAGTCAAAAGTTTGACCATTTCTGCATCAACAGTAGATTTGGATTTCGCAAGCGTGCCATCAAGGTCAAAAACAACAAGTTTTTTTGGTTTAATTTTCTTTAAATTTGTAATTTTCATAAAAATATCTTATCACACCCGGTGGATATGACAAAGCCGCGGTTTTGATTACCGCGGCCTCGAAATACTTTTAGATAAGAAATGTGGCTCAGACTACTAGCTGCCGAGCCTGATCTTTGATCTCGCTCACCACCACGAACACGGGTGCCGGGTTATACGGCAACTCGATCTTCACGAGATTTGCAGAACCGCCTTTGCCCTTCCTGTTGAACGTCACTCGCCCGATATCTGGAGCATGGCTGCGGAAAGCCCGAGCCACTACTTCACAATTGATCGCCTCCAGATTGTGCTCATAGTCAGCAGCGAGATTGAGAACCACCGCTTCCTTCACCTGCTTCATGTACGGGTCATCTACAGGGAACCATTTGGTCTTTTCGGTCGGCACAGGACCAGCCGCTCTCGAAGCTTCAAGATCTGCACTAGCTTTACTAGCAAGCGCTGTGGGTGATTTTGGGGTGGAGCTCGATGTTTCCGCTCTATCACTCCCCATGTAGCCGCGTGTGTTGCGACGACGGCCATCGCGATGGCCAACGCGCTGATGTCTTATCATAAAATCGGTCCTCCAGGTCTGTAGTTTGCTTTCCAATACCAGCCCTCACAAGCAGAACTGATGGATAAATCCTACCTCTTAACCGAATAAAAGTCAAAACAAAGCCTTGATATAAGCATATAGTTGAAGTACAATATAAGCTATGTCATTTCAAATCGGTATGGAGTGAGCACAACCAGACATCCTATTCTTGAAGAAACAGCCAAACTCATACCATTTAGCTTTACAATTAAACTGCCGCCACCGCAGTATAGGCGGCGCATAGTGGCTCGTAATAAGCAAGGTCAAATTATTAAATCCATACCTTCTTAAATAAACCTTCTCTGATGAGATGGTTTTGTTTTTACAAAAAATTATTTCGCACAATGTTACCTAGGTCGTAACCATTGCAGTGGCTTAAAATGCCTAAATACGATTGGGTAGTCTGATAAAAACTTTCTTCGTCTAATTGCCCTTCAAAAAGTAAATGTTGCTTCTTAAAAAGTTTTTTCAGCATTCTCTTTTTAGTTTTTTGTCTCATCACGATATGATGAGGCAAAATAATATACCCCAAGAAGTCGATACCCTGGCTAAACTTTCTTATTTCAATTTTATCTGGGTGTAGGTTCAAACCCAGCGATGACCATAAAAAACACTCAATTATATTTTTAGTTTCATTCAAGTATACTGGGTCATTATGAACTACCACAAAATCGTCAGCATATCGAAAATAATTTTCGCATCCAAGTTGATGTTTTATAAATTGGTCTAATTCGTTCAAATAAATGTTGGCGAAAATTTGCGAGGTGAGATTGCCTATTGGTAATCCCCTCTTTTCATATAAAGTTAACCCCCCCGACGCTATTTTTATCTACAGTATTAGGGAAACTGTTAATAATTTCCTCAAGCAGCCATAAAAAATCTTTGTCTTTAATTCTATTCTCGATAAGTTGCAGAAGCTTGCGATGAGAAACGCTTTGGAAAAACTTCTTCACGTCACACTTAAGTGCGAAGATTTGGCGTGTGTAATTCTTGCTTTCACGACGAAGGCAAGCTGATAAATTTCGCACCGCAGCGTGAGTTCCCTTGCCCACTCGAGACGAATACGAGTGATGACAAAAGGTCTTATCAAATATCTCATAAAGCTTCTCGAAAACAACGTGATGCAAAAGTCTATCTCTCGCAGACGCTTTGCTAATAACGCGGTGTTTGGGGTCGTAAATATGAAACGTGCTATATCTTCCGTGCCTGTAAGTTCTTTGCACCAAATCTTGATGTAATGAAAAGAGGTTGTCTTCTAAGTGACGCTCAAATTTCATAACATCACCCTTGCTGGACTTGTCTTTCTTAAACTCGTCCCAACAGCGCAGAATGTTATCCAAACTAATTAACTTATTGAAATCTACGTTATGAACAATTCTCATACAGAAATCCCTATTATCAAAAAAGCTTATGAATTATACAAATTATATTATGGTTATCTAATGTTGTTTCCCAAAAAAGATAAATTCGCTTTAGGTGCAAAGTGCGAGGCGTATATGATAGCCGTCCTTGAACTAATACTACTGGCAGGAAGTTTGCCCAAAGATAAGAAAATGGAAACTATACAGCAAGCCAGCGCAAAGTTTGATGCCTTGAAATTGTTTATCAGGATGGAGAAAGAGTTCGGGCTGTTAGACAATAAAAAATACCTTGCGCTGCAAACTATAACACAAGAAGTTGGCCGAATGCTCGGCGGCTGGCAACGCTCTCTAAAATAACGGGAGTTCCCCCTTAAGAGGAACTCCCTTGTCAGACACAACCCGAGAACCACGAGGCCACCAGCGTAGTCGTCGTTGGCATTGTCGAGGTTGCTCCTGTTGTCGAAGTTGAGGTTGTCGTCGTTGGCGTTGAAGTAGAGCGAGTTGTCAGACGACTGCCAAACTCAGGCGTTATCTGCAGTTTCCCGTCCACATCACCAGAACATTAGTTTTACCGCAATGCCTATATACTAATTGTTCTTGTATTTCATTCGCCCATAAGAGCTTAAGAAACCGCAAGTAGTGTCTGATGTTTTAGTATGCTCTTTTGCAATCCATTTGAACCGCAAAACTCTGATACGTTCTAAACTTCAGGATTTCGGTAACGGCAATCCGTGAACGGCCGTGTATTAACCTACTCTCCAAATTATTATACCAAAAAGAAAAGCGGGGGCAATGATATTTCACATTGCACCCGCACGGTTAATGGATTTCAAAAACCAAAGTCCAAGAGCCAAAGCGCTGAACCAAAAACAAGTTTCCAAAACCCGAAGACCTGCACTACCCGAGAACCACGAGGCCACCAGCGTAGCCGTCGCCGGCATCGTCGAGGGAGCTCCTGCGGTCGAAGCCGAGGCAGTCGTCGCTGGCGTTGAAGTAGAGCGAGTGGCCAGACGACTGCCACTGCATAGCGGCAAGGTCAAGCAACGGCGTGTTTCTATCTCGTGCCAATGTCTTGGCGTGACCAATCATCGCACCCGCACCGTCGAAACCGCCAGCGAGCAAGAACTTATCAGGTAAGCTCGCCATCTGCTCACGGTCTGCGTAAACGCTGAAGCCCTGCAAACAGTTCGGAAAGTAAATCCCGACGACATTGTCTTGCTGCATCGCTTCCACGAGCCGCTCGTGACGAGAGCCTTCCACGATAGTGGTCTGCCCAGCGAGAGTTACCTTGCCATAGTTGTTAAAACTCCGCTTCGGGAAGTCCACCTTGTAGCTTCGCTCGACCGCAGGCAGGAAGACCTCATCCAACACCCGACCATAGTCGTCAACCTGCGTCTTGGGCAGATAGAACGGCAAGTAAACGCCGTTGGTGATGGGTTGAGTGTTTTCGTCAGCTCGCAGACCGCTCAAAATAGCCTCGGCACGGTTCTCGAACTCATCCGTCGAAATCGCTTCTTTGAGTGCGAAGCAATCCACGATGCGAGCGAGCATCTCAACGTAATTGAGCTTCGGCTGTTTCAAGTAAAAGCTGCGGTTAGCATCCGTGACCGAAGCGTTTAACGTGCGAGGCGGAATGCGACGACCGTGCTTGTCGAACCACTTGATGATTGGATCGGTCAGGTTGATTTCTTTTTCGCCACGCAGGATAGCTTCAACGACATCGATACCGCCGAGAATGTTCACAAGGGCTTCGTTCTGCCCAAGGTTCATCTCGCCGTATTTCGGCGTTGCAAGTGTCTTGCCTTCGAGAAGTCCGTCAATGCCTTTACGCCCGTTGAGTAAATCAGCAAGCGTAACTACTTCGTTAATCTTCAAATCTCCGTATTTCATTGTAATCCTCCTTCAGGCTATTTGCCCGAATTTTTGCAAACTCCACTACCCGTGGACTGGGAACTTTTCATGATGAAAAGATGTATAAATATAGCATATTTTTAGCTTTTAGTCAATACTTCGGCAAAAAGCTAAATTGAATAAAACAAAAACGGGGCGATGAAATTACACATCGCACCCGTCGTAGAAAAGTCGAAACCAAAGACCAGAAGCCAAAAGCCCAGACAAGTCCAAGCTTCCGAACCCCAAAATCCGACACTACCCGAGAACCACGAGGCCACCAGCGAAGCCGTCGTAGGCATAGTCGAGGCGGCCCCTGTAGTCGAAGAGGAGGGAGCCGTCG
>CAZYSI010000019.1:0-16588 GCA_964650345.1 uncultured Candidatus Saccharibacteria bacterium
CCTTGCTGCGCCAATACAACTAATGCATTTCCTAAATGAGTTAAATCTTTACTTATGTTGGCTGTTTTGAAATCACTCATAACATTGCGCAATGTTGCCAGCTTGGTTGTAATTTCTTCCGCGCCACCACTGAACTCACTCTTCAACACAACAACAGATTTATTCATGGCATCAGTAAAACTCAATATTTCTTCTTTAGGCACTCCAAACTGTCCTGCAATTTTTGCAATCTCTCGCAAATCAGTTGTTGCTGTTCTTGTGTCAAGACGTTTAAATGATGCGTTTAACTCATCTACTTCTTTCGCACTCATGCCGGTAGTCATTCGTATCTCAGCAATGCTGTCGCTCAATTCAGCATTCTTGCTGATAACATTGGTTATCTGACTGCTCAATGCCTGAAAGCCTAAGTAACCTGCCGCCAGAACACCAAACTGTTTTACCTGTGTGCTTAATGAGTTCCATATTCCTGTCTGCCCGCTGATGGTATTGTTCAGATTCTTCACCTGCTTTTCTACCTGCTGCAATTCTTTTGTCTTAGAAATAAACTCCTGTGTGCCCGGGGCAAGTCTGCCTATTTCCTCGCGCAGCTTTGTTACCCTGCCTTGCAATACATTGAGCGAACCCGCTGAGCCTAATTCCTTAAACTGATCTTTTACATTAGATATTTCCTTCCGTACTTCCTCTAATTGTTTTTCGGTTTGTACCAGCTCTTTCGTTTTATTTACAAAAGCATCGGTACCCGGAGTAAGCTTATTTAATTCTGCATTGAGTGTTCTAACCTTGTTTTCCAGTTGTGCTATAGAGCCATTTTGTCCTAATGAGGTAAATGAACTCTCAACAGCTTTTATCTCCTCATTCAATTCACCTATCATTGTTTTCACCAGGGCAACTTCCTCTGCTTTATCTATAAAGGCTTGTGTGCCCGGTGTAAGTTGCGCCAGTTCTGTCTGTAATTTATTCAACTCTGCATTGAGTTGGTTCAGGCTGCCTGGTTCATTTAGCTGCGTAAATGCTTGCTTGGTTTCTTTCACCGCATTGGAAACTTTCTGTAACTCGCTTTCCGCTATTGATAGCAATTGTGCTTTCTCTATAAACTCCTGTGTGCCCGGTGCCAGTAAACGCAATTCCTCATTAAGCTGTTTTATCTCGCTTTCCAGATATACAATGCTACCCGGGTCACCAAAATTTTGCATTTGTATTTGAGCATCTTTCAATGGCTGTTTCAGCCTGTCAATCTCTGCTTTGATTACTGCTATTTGTGCGGCTTTTTGTTTCAATGCAGCATCATCACCGCCAACGGCTCTAAACTCCCTTTGTAACTGCTTGAGCGCATTCTCAAGATTCTTTATGTTTTGTCCTGCTACTTCTCCATTGATGATAATGCGCATGTCTGTCTTCATAGACTCGCGCAGCTTCTGCACCTCTGCCTGATTTTTTTCAAGCATTTCATACAGTGCATCCCGCTTGCCCGGCTCACCGGTAGCAGCAGCATCTATTGCCTTTTCTAATTTACGGGCTTCTGTTTCGAGCTCGCGTATTCTTTTCTGCGCCTGCTCTGTGCTTAATCGTATCTCTACTTCTCCGGTTTCTTTTCTTGTGGCCATGTGTTTTGGTTACAGGGTTATGGTTATTTCATTTTTTTGCATCATGTTTTCTAGCGTAGTGATGGCTTTGATATTAAAGTTATCGGCAAGAAGTTCCAGCAAGCGTTTGGTCTCTGCTGTGATTGGTTTGTTATATACCGGTATTTTCTTCCTTTTGTATTTATGCAACTGCCCCAACCGGTTTCTTTTTTTATAAAAGTTCTTGTTCACAAATCTGCTGCCTGATGCTACGCCTCGCCCTACACCCATATCAAGATAGCGCAGATACTTATAGAAACGCAAGTGTATTCTACTTACTTTATCTCCATGTGCATCTATGCTTTTTACAAAGGAGTTATACAATCGCCTCCTTTCACTGCGTGTGTACTTCTCCAGTAATTCCTGTTCGTTTTCAACAACATATTGCAGCCATTGTGTAACAAGCTGCAGTTCGGTGATTGGCTCGGTTCCCATGTTCTTATGCTACTATTCGGTTCGTGATTCAATGAGCGGCACTCGGTGCAGCTCCATTTCTATTTCGTCAATATCATCACCAATATTTATCTGTGCGTTTCGCGCTATGAATAATTCCGAATCAAAAAAGTACAAATCAGAAATATCAAATTGCAGTAGCTGCGGAAACCTAATCCTGAATTTTTTTACAAAAATTTCGGCAAAAGACAGAATATAAACAAGGTTTTGCCAGTAATAAAGCAGGTTAGATTTATTCCATACCAGATTATGTTGCAGGTCCATGCCATAAGTAGTGATACAAACACTGCTGGCTGTGGGTATAGGTCCCAGATCACAAAATCCCGATACTATACCTAAGTAATGTACCAGATGCAAATCATACGGGTTATCACCAAGTCCAAACTCTTTGCTGCTGCCTAATTGCTTTATGCGTGGCAGAATCTGATAGTGTGGTGTTCCCGAATCATAATAAACTCTGTGTAATGTAAAAAGTGGCGAGAGCTGCGGACGAATTTCAACTGCACCTTTTTCGTTTACAACAAAATCTTTATACCCCTCACAATAGTATTGCCATTTGTAAACACTGCTTCCAAGGTCATTGCATTTCCAAATCTGATGCAGGCATTTTACGTAAGCAAAATATCCTACTAATGTTGCGTTATTATTAATAAGCACATCAACATTATCTGCCTCTCCCCAAAATTTATTAATGTCGTATTCTTTCCACGAGTCGGCAGAAGAGCTGTCATTACCACCAAATGTGTAATTAAAAGATTTAATAACAATAGAATCATCAAATTTTATTTCATGATTGGAAGTGGCCTGATTGCTGAAATCACGTTGTGGTTGTTGCAACAGCTCATCGAAATAGTGTATCCTTACTATTTTGTTTACCCTGTCAATCTTATAGGTGAGATTGTAAGTTTCTTTTATTGCATTGAGTAGCTGTCCGAATGTAATGTCCGGAACCTGATCGCGCATATTCCAGTAGCGTTTGAATACGTTAAAGCCGGTAGTATTAGGCAAATCGTTAACACCAAAATAAGAATAATCCAATCTGAAATAACCTGATGGATTTGTACCACCGGGCATCACTATTTCAAATGTTAGCCATAGGTCTTTGCCTACATCTGCAGCATTTGCAGTAAACCACCAAGAGGCATTCCAAACACTTAATGATCCTGCCTGACTGAGTTGATTGCTTAAAAAAGTATGAATAACTACTCCGTCCTCATACAATTTTAGTTTATAAGTAGGATAAACACCTGGCGAACTCATGTTGAATCCTCTGATATTGAGGTTAACTTTTATGAGGTGTTGTCCTGTTGCCTGAATGGTGTAATGTCCTGTCGTAGGATTGTATGCACCCAAACTATCATAACAACCACCAGTTGAATCATTATTGAATATGAGTGTATGTTCGCCCATAGCCGCTGTATGTGTTGTCAATGGCCATGTCGGGATTGTCCCTGCAAGCATCCCAAATCCTGTGAGGCTTCCTTTCTCATCTATTGATTGATTGGTATATACAAGCAATTTTTTCTTTGTAGCATCCGCCATAAAACCTACCGTGTCATCCACACTGTATCCGTCAAATGCAAAACCGCTATTGATGATGTGATGCAGATAAACCATAGGCACCAGCGTGTTTTTGTTGCTCACATTATTATCCAGATAAACACCTGCTGCAATGTCCCAGTTATTCATAATGTTGAAATAATCAGGATTTTTATTGTCTGAACCCTCGCCATAAAAACCCTCGTTATACACCGGTGGAAAGTTAAAATTGGTTGCAGGGTAATTCAATGTAGCAATGTTGTTGGCAAATGCAATTTTATCTATGCCCATATCTATGTCAGCGCCATAATCAAATTCGCGTAGTTTGGTGCCGGTGCAGCTTAATGAAGAAAAATTTAAACGTAAACTAAGGCTCGCTTCTTCAGCAGTAACACTATTGATGTCAATAGTGGCACGTAGCCAACTAAATCCTTTATACAACAAGCGATAGCCTGATAATATGCGGCTTCTAACAGGCATCCAGATGGAATGAATAAAATCAAATGCCCTTGCATTGCCTTTATAAGGTACATTAAAAGGAAGCACATATTCACCCTGCATGGCATTGGTGTCAAACGTAGGGTTGTTAAATTGTAAGCTTATGCGTGCATCAGGAGGCAGTAAAAGTTCTTTATCATCCGAATCTCTCTTTATTGAAATCATTATTTCTACATATTTTTTTAATTGTTATAAAAATGAGTTTGATGGCATCCACACACTGTTGTCTTCACAAAATCTAAACTCAATGGTGTTTGATTGTAATTGTTTCATCGTGTCTGTAAAGTCTTTGTTTTTTTCTACAGGCTCAATTGGATGAAGGTAATTGTCTCGAACAAGGTATGTTCTTGGCGAAAGCATTACTTCCCGCAATTGTTGCATTTGTTCTATGCCAAAGTACTGCGTGCTTATTTTTATAATTTCTCTTTCAGCAGTTGAAAAAGTCTTGCGCAATCCGTCAACAGGTTGTGTTACGTTTCGGCTCATGGCACTCACACTCCTTTCATATTCTGCTCTGGATATTTCATTCCCTGTAAACCGCAAACATTCATAGCCGCCAATACCATTTTGATAAACAATGTAGTTTACATTACTGTAATATTTTCTATCAATATAGAATGTAATCAACTCACTGATTCCTGTAAAACTTTCATCTGCTATCTGTATAGTATAATGACTTACTTGTAATGGATCCCGAGAAGCTGCTGTAACAAGTGCGGCAATGTCTAATGCACTCCAGGATGCATTGATTGCAAATGGAAGATAACAATCAAAGGAGCCATCAAATATTTCTGGTTTGATCTCCACCCATAACGGATATCCGGAAGAATAGGGTCCATATACTTTTATAAGAATATGCATTTTCCCGGTACCGCCATGCCGGGTAAAATACAAAGGCTGTGGGGCAAACAAATCTGTTATTCGTTTATTCTCTCGCCACGAATTAAATGGGCGCAATGGCGCTTTTGATGCTTTCCAGTCAAAATAATCTATTCCCGTGCTGCGCTTGTTATGGGTAAGACCTCCATGATAAAACAGGAAGTCATCAAACGGGTATTCCTCATCACTCATTATTACAGGATATACATCTGTTAGTATTCCATCAACAAATTCTGTAGCTTTAATAAGCATCCAAACCGTGGCATCAGAAACCATACTATGATAACTTGTACCAAAAGGGGCAATCTCAGTGAAACTATTCCCTAAGTAGTCGTCCACTAATGGCGTTAGATTAAATTTCACTAAACCTGAATCATTACCAACAGCTTCAGCATAATAAACGGTATAGCTTCCTTCACTGTCTAATTTCATGTAAATTTGTAAAACTATACGCAGGTCGTGTGTGGCAGGGGCACTGTCATTATACTGCAATACCAGCCAGACAGGCTCTTTTGCAAGGTTCAGTTTCTTTGGTGTTTTTGTTATATCAAAATACATTTACTAAATGTTGTTGCGTGGTTTTTGTATTAATTGAATATAAAAGACTTGTTACTGCCTAATGGAACAACACTGCTTATTCCAACCATGCCATCTGTGTAACGGGGTTCATCATAAATATCAGTAGTAATCTCATTCCATCGGAAGTAAGTGAATACACGATTGGTTAATCGCAGCGGATCACTGTCATAAGCCAGTCGTGTAAGTATTTTATCGTGTAATGCTGTACAGTCCTCAATAGCCTCTTCTGCCTTACTCAAATCGGTGCCTATACTTTGCATCAGCAGCCATTCATAACGCATTATGCGATGAACATTATCATAGTCTCCATCATAACGCAATGGATGTGCCGCTACACACAGCACGATGCCGTTTCTGTTAAGGCTCTGCAAGTCATCAAATGTTTTACAGAAACGGTTTTGGCGTTCATCACCGGGCACATGCGCCAGATATTCTTCTGCAATATTTTCTGCATACTTCATGACCTGTGCATGTGTGGTGAGCGGATAGGTTAGCGGGTGCATATTATCTTGTTAGTTTTTGTAAGATTCTTCCAATCGTTTTCGTTCAAAATGCAACTTTGTGAGTATAATCATGGCATTAAGAAATGGCATCCGTTCTACATCATCCATAGTGCCAAGTTCGGGGCCTGCCAGTGAGTGTATAATACCAGCCCATCCCATGTTGCCTGCTTTGGGTGTATTACCCGGATCATACAAAAACTCAAACTTTTTATTTACGTGTGTATGAAAAGCTATAAAATTGTAAAGCGCTGCCTGTTTATACCACAAGGGTATAGTTGCTATTGAAGCCCCAAGCCTGTCAAGCATTTTATCACTGAATGGTGTTCTTGGATCGCTACCCGTTTCTTTATAGTCAATAAAGGTATCTTTATTAGCTTTTCTATATAGCACACTCACCATTTTGTTTAAGTCCTTTTCATTTCTTTCTTTGGCATACTTCTGCATCAGCATCTCCGCAACAGCAAATTCTGCAACGGTTAAAAAACAAAAGTCATTTCCGGGTCCATAAAATGACCGCCAATTATATTGGAACATTGGCATCATTAATTTACCTGAATCTATCTCCTTCGAAAACAAAAAATCAAGCAACGGATACAATTCCTCTAAATCCCCTGTACGCATTTTAAAGAATTGGTTAGGTTTAATTTTCATCCAGCGATACAAAATTGTTTTCCTGATTTCTTTATCTGGAATGTTCAGATTCATTACATAACAAAAAGTTGTTATGTAGTGATAGTTCATCTCATTCCAGTTTTCCGGAAGATGAAAGGTTTGTTCTCTTGGGTATCCGTTTTTAACGGTTTGTATTTTTATCTCGTGCATTATACATGTTTTGCAAATCAAAAATTGCAGAAATCACATTTTCGGGAGTACCGCACTCAATCACGTCTGTTCGTCCATTCATTTTTGCAATGCGTATTTTGGTGCCTTCCGACTCAAAGAACATCACCTCAGAAGGCTCATGTATCGGAAAATATTTGTTATTTATTTTTAATACCATCGGATATTTCGTTTATCTTATCAGATAAGGTGTTGCGCATGGCTTCACCGTTTTGTTTGCTTCCTATCGAGGAACCGAAATAAAAGTTTATAACAGATAATCGCTCTCCGGATAGCATGGTTATAACACTACCAATTGTTGCAGACAACAGCGAAAGGATTACACTCTCCAGATAATAGGTTGCTGCCGCCAGCATAATCAGACACAATCCTATTAATGGCAGGTTGTAACGCATCACAAGCAGGGCTACTCTGTCCGTCATTTCCGATTTCGATTTATACACCTCGCGTGCATTGGCCATTTCGCCATAATACATTTGCAGTTCAGATAGATAGTCCTGATAGTTTGTAAGAAATTCTTTTTTGTCTGCGTCACTTAGCAATACAGTGCCGTTCACTATAGCATCTTTAGCAAGGTCCAGCACTTTAAGCGGTGGTGCAACAGTGGCTCCAATATCAAGAGCTGTGTCAAGCCCTTTGCTCGAAAGAAATTTAAAAAACTTTGTGTCTTTGAATGGTTTCATAGTGTGTTTATGGTTCTTGGGTTTCTGTTTATATTTCGCTCAGTGCGGTAAGGTATTTCTCAGCATAACCGGCTATGGTACGGGCTTTGTCTTTTCCATTGATGATTTTTCGAGCACCAATAAAATCACTCAATGCAGATCCGTTTATATAGTCGCTTAGTTTTTTGCCTGTAAAAAGCCCATGTATCATCCCATCAAATAGTATATCACAGGCTATATTGGGGTTGCAAGCAAGCTCCGGCTCCGTTACTAAAGGAAAGCCCAGCCGATCTGCAAATTTTTTGTAGTTTTCTTTCCAGGTTAACTGCACATAACCTCTGCCATAATAAGCTTTGCCGGTAATCTTATCCGGCTGTCCGTAAGCCTTACCTCTTCCTTTGCCATATTCTTCTATGGGCTGCATGGTTTTGGCCGTTTCATGATATACTGTTGCAAGCATATAGGCAAGCCACCTATGGTCGGTAAGTTGTTTGTCCTGCTCCCATGCATCAAGAATAATTTCATATCCTTTAACTTGCTTTTGTACAAGGTAATCATGTAGCGGATTTAATTCAGACTTAATGTTCTGATAAAATATCTTACGGTTTATCATTTGGGGTTTTATGTTTAAGCATTTCGTTTAACATTTTCTGCAGCGTGTCGGTTATTCCTTCCATCAGGTTTACCCCTGCATATTCACTTACATTTTTTATATTCAGTTTTAGCTGATAAAGCAACACAGATGCCGCAAGAAACTGCGTGATCGGCACATTCGGAAACAGTGTGCTTTCTATGGCTCTGGCTTGCATTAATAATATAATATATAAAAATGCTTTAATGATAAAGTAACTGAGTCGCTTCTGATGATTGCGCAACATCCGCAGCGTGATGTATTCCGACAACACAAAAAACTCAAGCATAAATATCCATGTCTTGATAGGTGCAATAAATCCGGCAACCATCACAAGTATTGTTTGTATGATAATGTTCTCCGTATAATTCACTATGTCTTTAGAATAAAACGATTCCATTGCCTGATTGATCTATACTGTTATCTGTTTGCGACTGCTCATACTGTGTATAAGCGCTGCTTGCTGTCCACACAGGATAATCTGTTTTGTTCTTATACAGCAGTTCGCTGAGTTCTTTAAGATAGTTTTCTGATTTGGAAGCTGCATCAGCTGCAATTTTCTGCAGTCTTACTTCTTCTGCAGGTTGCGAAGCACTCAATGTTTGTCTGTCGCTGCTCAGCAGTAAATTAATTCCTTCTGCTGTTATCTGCACAGGCAACCGTAAGCAGGCAACACTGATGGCATAGTAGGCTACCACACGCACTGCAAGATTGTAAGCTTTCTGGTTTGCTGCCGTTAAACTGTTTGCCGCCTGTTCTGACTTTAACAAGTCAAGAAACTCAGCGCCTGTCACTGTGGTTAAGCGCATCTTTTCCGCTTCCTGCATTGCTGATTTAAGCGCATGGAATGTCCTTCGGCTTTCACCGATATTGTACAGTGAGTCAAACTCTGTAGCTGTACGGATGAGCAAATCGTTAAAAACTGTATAGCCGCTGCCACTTATCCAGGTCGGAAACGAAGCTTTGTTTTCTTCAAGGAATGTAAGGAGCAGTTCCACTCCGGTATATATATTTTCGAAGCAGGCCTTTCTGATGCTCTCTATCTGATGTTCAAATGCAGCTTTCCTTGTGTCAGAAACAGAAATGCCTATGCCACCCTTGCTGATGTTCACCTGCCCAAATGGAATGTACTTTAGTATAGCATAATTGGCTAATGGCAACCGCACATGGTTAAGCAACGTCCTTTGTATTTCTGTAAGCGTGTTGCTCTGATATGCCTGATTCAATGATGTGTATAACGCTGCTCCCAAATATTTTTTGATCAGCACTTGTTCGCCCTGATTCTCAAGGAATGGGCGTAGTGCGTCCATTTCAAACTCTGCATTGGCAGGAATGTATTTTTTAAATTCGTCTGTGTGTGAAAAAAGCATTGGGTTTTTGTTTTTGGGTGTAAGGGGTTAACGGTGTTTTTCTACTTAGTTTACTTTGGTTATTCGTAGCCATCCACCGGCTTTGGCTTGTACTGTTTGTCCGGGATTAGAGTCTCTGTATTGAATATTAATCACTCCGCCTGTTGAGGAACAAATTACAGAGCCTCTTATGGTCATTACAGCACTGTTTGATGCGGTATAAGAAACTAAGGTTGATGTTGATGTGGCTGAAGCATTGATTGTGCTCTGAGAAATATTCGAAGAATTACCTCCTGAACCAATACAAGAAAAAGACAATTGACTATCATTAGGAGCGTTAAGCCTAACGTTCATCCCTGAAGAACCTGAGGTGGATAGCACAACCCACGCTTCATATACATATATCTCATTAGCGGCAATTGTCCACTCCCATGGAGTAGTTCCGTCTGTAATGGTGATGTAGGTTGAAGATGCACTTTCTGCATCTGTTGAAAGAAATTTATAGATGGTCCCTAAATTGGCAACAGCAGTTGTTCTGTTAGCTACATCAGAGAGATTGTTTGATTTCTGCAAATAATCACCTAATGAATTAGAAAGTCTTGTTTTATTTACCAGTCCGGTTCCTGCAGTAGTAGTATCAATTGTTGTCAGGTAATTTCCTTTAATCTGATAGGTGTTGGCTGCTCTTTCGCGGCTCAAAACCACGCTGCTTGCAGTGTCAAGGCTTATCGTCCCTGTCGTGGTGATAGTGCCGCCTGTAAGCCCTATTCCTGTGCCTACGCTCGTTACCGTTCCACTGCCACCACCACCACCACCGGAAGCAACATCAAACTTCGTGGCTATAGTGGTAACTGTGTCGCAGACAATCTGATTTAAACTGTTCGCAACAATAGTAACGCCATCCTTCTTGATTTGCGAAGCGTTTAATTGCGCATATCCATTAGTGCAGTAGAATGTGATAAGAATAAGTGTGATGTTTTTTTTCATATTATATTTTTGTTTATACATAACCAAATGCTGTAATTGAATCACCGGTTTCTATAGGCTCTGTAATTTCTATCCAGTTATCTGGATTCTCTTTATAACCATTAACCAAGGCTCCTTTCTTGAGCATTTGTCCATTCCAGAATACCAGTATAGGAGTTGCTTTAAACTGAAATTCACGGAGTCCATTACCATCAACCTGTGCAAGTTCTTGCAATGAGAGGTGAGCAAGCAGATTAGAGAGTGTCTCAACCGTGTTGTTCAGAATGTCTATTGCATCTGTAAGCGTGGTGCCCGGTGCTGTGCTGTTGTTTGCAATATCATCTGTGTCAGCAGGAATATTATCTACAGCTAATGCAATCAAAGCATTTACCGCGTCAAGTGTGGTGAGTTCAACAATACCGGTATCCGTTCTGGTAAATACTTTATTGTCGGCTGTGTTGATGGCTATTTCACCTTTCATAATATCGGTAGCTGCAAAACCGATATCTCCCCATAATAATGTAGATGGAGATGGCACTGTGGGCACCTCACCTGTTGCTGTAAAGATGAGCTCCTGTCTGCGTTTGTTGGTTTGCGTTGTCAATAGGTTAAACTATTAAAGTGTTATTTGCCGTTTCATTATCATATTCCCCTCCGGGACCGCTTTCAATGGTCACTGTCACATCTAAAGTTGCAGACACATTAAGTGTAGAATCTTCTATTTGTACTTCGGCTGTTATTTCGTCCATTTTTGGGTCAGTGGTTTTGTTTTATATCAGTGAAGGGGCATTAGCTACAGCAGCATTAGTGAAGTATATTATAGGGATGCGTTTACCATCTTTAAGTCCAAAATTGAGTACGTCATCACCGGACTGCTCCTGTCTGATTACCTCCAGATAGGATTGTTCGTTGTTAAGGTCAACACTGTTTTTGGCAGGCAAGGTTATCCTCACCTGTCCGGGAACCCCTGTAACTTCCATAGGCATATAATTAGGCTTGGTCACCTTGCTCCATTGCCCAATTATTCGGCCACCATCTAACGAGAGAATAATGGCCAACCCTGCAATGCTGCTTATAGCAATTGCAACATTGTCGGCATCTTTAATGGTGACCAGCATAGAGTAAGTTCTTCCGGGTTGTCGTGGATTGGTTTCTGGCAGTGGCATTATGGACGATTTTCAGGGGTTACATTATTAAGTGTTGTGAGTATCTGCTCCTCCTGGAACCACACAATTTGTTCTCCGGAAGGTCCACGCAGATTATTGTATTGTGTCAATACAGTTAAAGCCTCGCATAGTTTGAGAGCATAGGATTTATTGTTCTTAAAAAATATTTCATCAGCAAGGCGTTTATCGCTACCGCTGCCGCTGCCCATACTCTTGCCGGGTGTTTTACCTATCAGCGTACCGTCAAATGCCATAGCATATAATATATGGTCGCTGGCTTCTTGCGAGTCTTCAATATATGAGCCTTCACCAAGATTGCCTTTCATCTCCTGCACTTCCCACTTGGCAAATGCTTTTCCATAGGCATCGCTCTTGAATGTCAACATAATGCTCTTGCCTGTTTTTTCAATTCCGGTGAGCACCTTATTAAACTCTTCTGTTTTTTTCAGGCGGGCCGACCTGCGCTCATCTGCCGTCATACTGTCCCATTTCGGGTAGTCGGTGCGCCAGGCTTCTTCAGGCACATGCAACACATATTTTATGACCATCTGATTGTCCATCAGCTTTGCTTTAAATGTCGGGATTTTTTCTGCCAGATCAAGCCATTTTGAATCTATGATGCTGTGCCAGGGTACACGTTGGTAATAGGTACGCTTGGGGGAGTTAAAAAACAACGGATACAAAAATCTGTAGCCTGATTGCTGCTGCATCTGTCCTATCCAATTATAATACGGATCAATGCAGCGTACTTGTTGCCATGTCTTGGCTGAGCCATCAGGCCAGTTGGCATCAATAAACACATAAGGTTTATTTCCGCTGCTGTCTTGCCGCGAATAGCGGCAATGTGTGCTGTCTGCAACACTTACGGCTACTATTTTCTTTTTCGCTTTGTCGAGAATGAAATCAACAAAAGCATGATGCCACCAATACAGGTTTCGATAGCCATCTTCCAGAAAAAGTCTTTTATTGTTATAGCTCCAGAAAGATTCTATTTCCGGATGGATAAACTGCTCAATAATGGGCTTGCGCGTTTTCTTGTCGAAGCCTGTTATGTAGCCATAATGCAAATCTGCTGCTGCCATGTGGCTTGCCTTGAAATGCAATGTTGATGGAATAAGTGTGTTTTTATGTGCGCGTTCTTCCACCATGCCGGGATAATCATTATCATCACCCCACTCAACAAAATCTGTAGAAGAGGTAATGTCTTCAACAGGTGATGTTACTTTGGCTGCCGGAGCAGGATTACTTCCTTCTCCGATATTGACCATGGCTGATACATCAGGCAGATAGACTAATTGACCATCATCGCTATGAACAAGTTCTTTTTTCTTCGACATATCAATACATTATTTCTTCTTGGTTAAGTTTCATCACAAGTGAATTATGAATAGTGCGTATGTTTTTACCGGGCAAGAGAACAATATTTCTGGTTCTTAATTTGCCGTGGTTTATTCTTCGCAACAGAACGTCTTGTTTAATTGCCTTTTCTCTTGCGGCATGTAATCCTCTGTTTCCCGACAGCACACAACGGTCATGCTCTATCAATCTGCCACCGGTATGAATAACATCTATTTGCGCTTGCAGACTTTTATATTCAGCCGTATCAGCAGCGTGTTTATTCTGCATGGCCTTTAAGTTCTGCTTTTTTCGATATTGCTCCCTGTTAGCAGTAAGCCATGCAATAGAAAATATTTTACGTTCACCATCATGGTGTACCTCCTGCATGGTGCGTAATGCTGCTTGTCGCGTTATCATTTTACAATAATGCACCTCTGGTGAGCCAAAAAAAAGGACAGTTCAGCAAAAAACAGTTTCTGCCATGCAGTGCGGAAAAACAGTAAAACTGTTTACTTTTGTTGTGCTTTGATAATGAAATTGTTTTACATCTAAACCTTCAAAACAAATGACCAAAAACGAGATTACTGAACATGTGATGGCGCAAACCAAATTGCGGAAATGCGATGTGGAGCGAATTCTTAATTCGTTAAGCGGGTTGATTAAAGAAAAGCTGACCGATGAAGGAGAATTTGAGTGGCGTGATTTAGGTCATTTTCGGGTTCATGAACACAAGTCCAGGCTTTTTAAAATGCCTGATGGCAAAATAGTAGTCAAGAACCTGCATAAGAGAGTAGGGTTTGTGGCCGGCAGAAAACTAAAAAAAAGGGTATAATATTTATACCCTTTTTTATTAAGCTGCAACATCTAATGTAACCGCTTCAACGTTTAGTATATAATCAACCGCTTGTTGCGCCTTAGCAGAAGCTTGAATAATCATCTGTGGATTGTCTTCAAGCACGCTGATCCAACTCTGAATATAAGATGCACTGTTTTCAAACAATGAATCAGAGAGCAACCCGGCATGATTTATCAGAAAGCAATTTCCCAACTCAGCAATAAGCTCTTCTTTGCTGTACTCGCATGATGCAAAGTTAGCCTTATGACTGGTAATGCCTTCGCGGTTCAACCTCTTGGCATGTCCTGTGCTGTGTGTCAGCTCATGAAACAAGGTAGCGTAGTATGCCTCTGTAGTTATGAATTTAGTCTGTTCAGGCATACATACATAATCTGATTGAGGTGAGTAATAGGGCTGATTGCCCCGATGTACAATGGGCGGACAGCTGGTATAGTTTTTAAGAATGGTTTCACAGGCTTCTATGTGATTAACCACACGCTGGAATGGAGCAGGGACGTGTTGCGCTATACCCTCACATTGTTCGCTGTTAAATACTGTATAGTAACGAAGCACACAGAACTTTTCATAAAGTTTTCTTTGTGATGGAGTAAGTTTTGCTCCATCAGAAAAATTACCGTTAGGTAGTTTGTAGCTTATCTTCCAGAAGATAACAGGCCAACCTTTCTGACCTTTAATGATGTGGCCGTTCAGTTGTGCGCACTGTTTGTGAGTGAGCCAATGTGCAGACTTAAATGGTGCCATGCCTAAGAGCATAGAATTAAATCCGCGATAAGGTTTGTGTGAGATGAGGTTTAGCGGTGCCCCAACGTCTGACCATGTTTTGCGCCAGGGCACAACTCCTGTTTCAAGTTGTGCAATGATGCGTTCAGTGATGATTTGATAAACTTTGTTTTGCATAATTATGAGTTTTTAAAATGTTCGTCAAGGAATTGATTGAGTTGCCTGTTGAACTCTTCGGGATATTGCGCTGCAAGTTGTTCGGCATAACCCTCATAAAAGAGTGAGTCTATGAAGGCGATAAAGTCTTCTACTGTAGCCTGTATTTTCAGCAGCAGGTTATTTTGTTGTATGCTTGATTTTTTCATTTTTTCTGAATTTTAAAACTCCGCTCTTACGGGAGTGGAGTTTGTTGTTTTACTTTTTGCGTGAACGTTTTTTGTTTTCTTTGATTTCCGCCACAGGCTCTTGCGCCTGTGGAACTTGTTCAATGGCATCAGCAGTGTTGTCCAGAACATACGCTGTGTGGGTTCTGCCGAAGTCATCAGGTTGTTTCATCTCATCCAGGAAGAATGTCAGGTAGCGTTCGCCTTCTTTTTCGTAGATGAATTTTTCAGCTTTGCCGATGTTGATGTTTACGCGCACTCCGAATTTTTGAGCTTTGCCTTTTCCGATGTAATTTTTTGTGTTTGACATTTTAATTTATTTTTTAAGTGATTAATAAAAATTTATGCTAAAGAAATTGCAACGTTCTTGGCGTGAAATGCAAAAGGAAACTGAAATAAAAAGCGATACAGTGAGCGGGCTACACTGATAGTGGTTTATGTCGGGAAAACTTTTGCATTCAGGTACTGATGCGCAATGAGCGGGCACACGCTACATGCAGCAGTCACAGAAAAGACGTTGCTCTTTTGCATAAAATATTTATGTCGCGCAAAAAATAAAATGTCAAAAGCATTTACATCGGCAGCGGCAAAGCAATAGGAGTGCGGAATCTGATTTCGGGGAACAGATTACGAAAGAAAACCTACCACATGCAGGATGAAAATAACAACCGACTTCGGCAGTTTACTCAGGACGATTCTGGTCAACACTGCTATTGCATTAAATCTTACTCGCTCAACGTGGTGGAAATGAAAGAAAATGCGTTGCAAAAAGTAAAACAATGACTACACTTTTCTTAGTCTTAGTTTTAAAATAGTTATATGAAAAAATCAATCATTGTAATGCTATTATGTAGCTGAAAATAGTGTATTTTCACAGTCAAAATTATTCACATGAAACTTTCTGTTTATTGTGGTTTACGTGCAATAGCCTACATCATTACTGACGGCATTAATGTTGTGAAGCACGGCATCAAGAGAGTAAATATCTCTTACGAAAATTATTACGAGTTCATCGCAGGTCTTCCGGTGAGTAAACGAATCAGCCGGAGGTTAAAACGACAAGCCAGAAGAAACCTATGGCGTTACAAAAGCAGACGAGAACGACTCCAAAAATTGTTGATGCAGGAATTTAATTGCAAGCCTACTAACCGAACACGTACTGCTAATTTATTAATCAGGGTAAAAGCGTTAACAGAAATTGTTACGGCACAGGAATTGGTTGATATTATATGTCAACTGCAAAATAAACGTGGCTATAAGTCGCTAAGAGGCGTGAGCGATAATGAGAACAGTGAGTATCTCAAGGAAATAGAACAGCATCAGCAAAAACTTCAACAGTACAGGAGCATTGCAGAATATCTGCTGACCACCGATAGCAGTAAGAATATTGTTTTCATGCGCCAAAGCTATGAGCAGGAATTTAATGCTATCATGGACATGCAGGCAACGTTTCATCTTAACTTGGCACAAGGTGAGAAGTTACGCGAACGGATATACAATCTTATTTATTTTCAGAATCCGTTAAAGAAAGGAAAAGTAGGCAAGTGCTGTTATGAGCGCAACAGAGAGGTTTGTCATGGTTCAAATCCGGTATATCAGGAGTT